>NZ_RZTI01000130.1:14467-17716 GCF_003997275.1 Mesorhizobium sp. M6A.T.Ce.TU.002.03.1.1 | reverse complement strand
GAGCGTTACGGCATGCGACGCCTGCGCTTCTTCAACCTCGCCACCAACCGCACGCAGTGCATACTGGCCGCCTGCGCTTACAATCTGCGCACCATGATTGGCGTCCTCTATCCACCCGATGAGAGGCGGACATGAGGGAGGAGTGCGTCCACAATCCGGCAGGATGGCTGCCTAAACCGACAAAGGCCCCGCAAGGGCCGCGGAAAACCGCTCTGCCGGCCTTCAAAAAGGCCCTCACTGACCACCGAAATCCACTTCGCTCCCCGTGCAAAGCCCTCACAAGGGGAGAAGGGAGAGCCGCAGATGCACTATTCGTCGCGCGAAATGATTTCCTGGCCGCCGATGACCAGCCTGAGGCCGAGATCGCCGGCGCGGCGGCGCGCGAGGAAGCGCGGGCGGCGCGTGTTCGAAATCCGACCCTTGCGACGGTCCTGCGCCGGCAATGTCTTGATGGCAGCGCCTAGCGATTCCTCCAGCGTGCGGGCGACGCCGTCGGATTCGATCAGAAGCATCGGCAGACGGTAAGCGTCGGCCCAGGCGCGCCAGTCGGCGGCGACATCCTCGAGATCGTCGGCAACAAGCAACGGCACCGACAGCATCGGATCATTGTGCAGAAGCTCCAAGGTCACTGTGACATTGCCATCCGGGTCCTCCATCGCGCGGGCGGCCACGCCGCGAAACGCGTTGGCGGGCAGAGCGATGATCGCCGGCACGCCGCTCATCTCCAGCATGCGGCGAATGACAGCGCCACGGTGGTCGATGGTGAAGGTAACGTCGCCATAGTCGTCGCGCGTGGCGTAGCTCACCACCTGCGGCAGGCGGAATGGGTCGAGGCGCATGTTGCGCCCGGCCCAGACTGGCTTCAGTCCAGTGTTCATATTGTGCCTTTCCTGTCTCTCCTGAGAGCCGGTCTTTCCGGGTCTCCGGGCCGGTTTTTCCAGCCTCGTTGTGGGGAAACATTAGCGCGGGCTTCTTATCGCTGCGCTTAAGAAAGTCGGTTAAATTTTGCTGATCTCGGAGGGATGGTTATCGGAATACGACCAGGCACAAGATATCGAAAGGATCAGATAACCTTACCGGGATTCATAATGCCGGCCGGATCGAAGGCCGTCTTCACCCTGCGCATCAGCTCGATCGCCATCGGCGGCGCCGTCGCGATCAATTCATCCCGCTTCAGCTGGCCAATGCCGTGCTCTGCCGAGATCGAGCCGTGGAAGCTGCGCACGACATCGTGCACGGCCTTGTTCATGGCGTGGTAGAGCGCAAGAAACGCTTCGTCATCGCCGCCGACCGGCCGGGAAATATTGTAGTGGAGGTTGCCGTCGCCCATATGGCCGAAACAGACCTCGCGCGCACCGGGGCTGACCGACTGCACGGCGCCGGCCGCCTTTTCGATGAATTGCGGGATAGCCGCCACCGGCACCGAGATGTCATGCTTGATCGAGGCGCCTTCGGGCTTCTGTGCGTCGGGCAGCACCTCGCGGAAATTCCAGAAGGCATCGCCTTGGGCGAGACTTGCCGCGATCACCGCATCGCCGACGATCTCCTGTTCAAGACCTTCCGACAGCACCTCCTCGATCAGGGCCCTTGCATCTTCCGCTGAGCGGCCCGACGAGATCTGCATCAGCACATACCACGGCCAATCCTCGGCCAGCGGCCGCACGGCGCCTGGCGCGTGCAGAAGCGTGAAGTCATAGGGCCTCTGTCCGATTAGCTCGAAAGCAGTGAGCGCGGCCCCGGCACGATCCATCGCCAGGCTGAGCAGAGACAGCGCCGCCTCGGGCGAGGACAGGCCGGCAAACGCCACCTCGCGCCCCTTGGGCTTGGGGAAAAGCTTGAGCACGGCAGCGGTGATGATGCCGAGCGTGCCTTCCGCACCGACAAACAGGTTCTTCAGATCGTAGCCGGTGTTGTCCTTTTTCAGCTTGCGCAGATCGTCGAACACCTCGCCGGTCGGCAGCACCACCTCGACGCCGAGGCAGAGCTCACGCGCATTGCCATAGGCAAGCACGCCGGTGCCGCCGGCATTGGAAGAGAGATTGCCGCCGATCTGGCAGGAGCCTTGCGCGGCAAGCGACAGCGGAAACAGCCGGTCGGCGGCATCGGCCGCCTCCTGCAGCGTCTGCAGGATGACCCCGGCCTCGACGGTGACCGTGTTGGACAGCACGTCGATCTCGCGGATGCTGTTCAGCCGCGACAGCGACAGCACGATCTCGCGGCCGGATGTGTCTGGCACCTGCGCGCCGACCAGCCCGGTATTGCCGCTCTGCGGCACGATGGGCGTCCCCGTCTCGGTCGCCAGCCGCATGATGCGGCTGACCTCGTCGACGCTGCCGGGCCTCAGGACCAGCGCCGTCCGGCCATGCCAAAGGCCGCGTCTCTCCGTGAGGTAAGGCGCGATGTCCTGCTCGTCGCGAAGCGCATATTTGTCGCCGACGATGACCGCAAAGCGTTCGACGAGGGCGGGGTCGATATCCCTGGATATGTCGTTCATGGATGGGAAACTATGGTGCTCAATCGATCTTGTCACGGGGGGCGGCCTGGTCACGAGGGGCGGCGGCGCGCGAAAGCCGGTCGTTGATCGCCTCGCCTAGCCCATCGAATGGTATGGGCTCGACGGCGATTGTCCTGGCGCCGCTGCGATCGAGATCCTGCATGTGGGCAAAGAGGTTGGCTGCGGCCTCGCGCAGGTCGCCGGTCTCGGACAGGTTGCGCAAAGCGGCGGCATTCTGCCAGCCCTCGGCACGGCGATCACCGAAGGCCAGCAAGGCTTCGCCTTTGGCAATTGTCTCGGCGTTGAGCCGCACCGCAGCGCCCGGCGCATAGTGCGAGGCCAACATGCCGGGAGCCTCGATGCCCGCCGCGCCGCGCGACAGCTTCACGCCGGCGGCCGCTTCGATCTCCTCGGCGGCAATGCCGCCCGGCCGCAGCAGCCGCAGCTTTCCGCCCTCGACCTTGACGATCGTCGATTCGAGCCCAACGGACGTTGCGCCGCCATCGACCACCAGCCTGATTTTTGAGCCGAGATCGGCCGCCACTGCCTCGGCCGTCGTGGCACTGATCCTTCCCGAAGAATTGGCGCTGGGCGCCGCAAGCGGGCGGCCGAGCCTGGCGATCAGCTCGCCGCCAAAGCCTTTCGGCATGCGCAGCGCGATCGTATCCAACCCGGCGGTGACCAGCGGATGAATGCCGTTGCCCGGCCGCTGCGGCAGCACCAGCGTCAGCGGTCCCGGCCAGAATGTCTGCGCC
>NZ_RZTI01000130.1:0-14457 GCF_003997275.1 Mesorhizobium sp. M6A.T.Ce.TU.002.03.1.1 | reverse complement strand
GCGCGAGGCGCTCGGCCATCGCCAGATCGGCGACATGGGCGATCAGCGGGTTGAAGCGTGGCCGGCCCTTGACCTCGAAGATACGCGCCACGCCAACGCCATTGGTGGCGTCGCCGGCCAGCCCGTAAACGGTTTCCGTCGGAATGGCGACGACATCGCCGCCTTCGAGCAGCGCCAGCGCCCGCTCCATCGCCTCGCCGGCGGCAAGTATCTCAGCCACTCTCATCACCTCACAGATGTGGGTGCGTAATACGGTGACGTTTACGGAGCAAGTCCGGGCGTTGGCGAATTACCAAATCGCTAAAATGCTATCTTTCCTCGCAAGCCCGCATCAATTCCCCGACGGTATGGTGCCGGCTTGTTGGGCAAGGGGAACTATCATGGTCTGGGTGCGTATCCTGGGAGCGCTTGGTCTCACTTTGGCGGCGGGCGGAGCACAGGCTTCGTCCTTCGTCGTTCTCGGTGCAGCATCCTCGACGCCGTCCGTCGTCAGGCTCGGCGCGCCCGAACCGGTGAAAGTGACTGAGAGTTCCTCGACACCGTCGATCGTGGCGCTCGGCGAACTAGTGCCCGATGTCGCCTATGAAAAAGTTGCTGCGATCCCGAGCCAGCCCAAGCATGATTTCATGCAAAGCCCGATGATCATTCGCGGCGGCATCGTCGGCGACGCCTTCGCAACACCGGCTCCAAGTTCCGCACCTGCCGCGACCACCGCTGCCGCAGCACCTGGTGCAGACACCAAATCCGACAAAAAGGCAGGGAAAACGAACAGCGAGCCGGCAACGCCACAGCCGACGCCCATTCCCGAGATCGACCAAGCCAGATAGCCGCTCGAGGCCAGGACGACGCTCACGCGCCGCCCCGGTTCACTGAGTAAAACTCCGTCGCTTGAAAAAACCTAGGCCGCGACCTCTTCGTCCGCGTCGTCGGAGGCGTCCGACTCTTCCTCTTCCTCTTCTTCCTCTTCCTCAGCGTCCGGCGCCTCGGCCTTCACGCTGTCGTCGTCATCTTCTTCGTCTTCGTCGTCTTCCTCATCGTCATCCGAGAGGGTGGCGGCTTTGTCGTCTTCAGCGCCTTCCTCGACCGTCGCTTCGCTTTCGTCGTCGTCACTGTCCTCGTCCGACAGGTCGGCAGCTTCGACTGCAGTGGTGGCGGCCTGGTCGAGGGTCGTTTCGGAAGCCGACTCAAGCGTCTCGGCAGGCGTTTCTTCTGTCACTTCGATGTCGCGAGCGGAATTCATGGAAGCCTCCGTGGGTTTGGGGAACATGCTCCTTGTGCCACGCAGAGATCATCGTCATATGACTGTAAGCCGGCTCGAATCGGCTATTGGAACAAATTATTTCCAAGCCTCAGCCGGCGATCTTCGAGAAATCCGCGACCTGGTCAGTCGCTGCCCGGATGCGCGCCAGCAGTGCCAGACGGTTGGCTCGAACGGCCTGATCCTCATCATTCACGAGAACGCGTTCAAAGAATGAATCAACCGGTTCGCGCAACGCGCTAAGCGCCAGCATGGCGGCGGAAAAGTCTTCATTGTGTATCGCTTGGCCGGCTTCCTTCTCGGCCTGATTCACCGCCGCAAACAGCGTTTTCTCGGCATCTTCCCGGAATAGAGCCGGCTCGACATGGTCGGCAACCGTCGTTTTCTTCTTCTCCTCAGCGGCCAGAATGTTGGCCGCACGCTTGGTGCCGGCGAGCAGGTTCTTGCCGTCCTCGGTGTCGAGGAACGAGCCGAGCGCTTGGACGCGGCGAACAATTTGAAGCAGGTCGTCGTTTTGCGATTGGCCAATCTCCCCCCTTGAGGGGGAGATGCCCGGCAGGGCAGAGGGGGGCGTGACAGAATGAGACGCCGGCGGGACAGCGCCCCCCTCTGTCGGCTTCGCCGACATCTCCCCCTCTAGGGGGGAGATTGGCGCGCTTCCGCCACCCGCCAGCACAGCATCGATTAGATCATGGCGAGCGCCTTGATCGCGGAGATAGACCTTCAGACGATCGTGGAAGAAGGAGAGGAGGTCGGCAATTATTTCAGCCGCAGAATGGTCTGGGAGTTCTACGCCACGTACCTCCGAGGACAACAAACCTGCTCGCTTACTGAGCAGATCATCGGCCGATCCAACGCCGGTAGTGAAATCCCCCCCGTCATCCGCTCGCCAGACCACCGAAAAACGATCACCGCCATTGTAGGTAAGTCCGAACAGTGCGTTAAGAAACTGGCGCTGGACCGGTAGCCTAACCTCATTCTCAACCAAAATCCTTACCACCCCGAGCGCAGCCCTCCGCAACGCATAGGGATCCTTCGACCCCGTGGGCTTTTCGTCGATCGCCCAGAAGCCGACCAGCGTGTCGAGCTTGTCGGCGAGCGCGACGGCCACCGACACTGGATCTGTGGGCACGCGGTCTGACGGTCCCTGAGGCTTGTAGTGCTCCTCAATTGCCGCGGCGACGGAAGAATGCTCGCCCTGCAGCAGCGCATATTTGCGGCCCATGGCGCCCTGCAGTTCCGGGAACTCGCCGACCACCTCGGTGGTGAGGTCGGCCTTGGCCAGGACGGCAGCACGCTCGGCGCGCTCGCGGAGATATTTCTGTTCGACGTTCAGATCGTCGGCTGACAGAAGCTTGCCATCGAAGAAATTCGGCTGCTTCGACAACGTGTCAGCAATCTCGCCAGCCAGCCTCTTGATCCGCTCAACCCGCTCGCCTTGCGTGCCGAGCTTGGCGTGGAAGGTGACACCGAGATGGTCGAGGCGAGCCATGCGCTGGTCGAGCGGCTTTTTGAGATCGAGCCCGAACTTTTCCGCCGATGCCTGCAACTGGTCGAGGTCAGGCAGGTCGCCCTGGTCGGTCTTCCAGAAATAGAGCGCGTCGGAGAGGCGCGCGCGCACCACCTTGCCGTTGCCGTAGGCGATCTCCTTGCCGCCGTCCTTGGCTTCGATGTTGGCGGTCAGGATGAAGCGGTTGGAAAGCTCTTCACCAACGCCCTGCGGCCGCGTGACGAAGCACTTCTGGTTAGCGCGGATGGTGAGCCGGATCACCTCGGCCGGAATGGCGAGAAAGTCTTGCTCGAATTCGCCCATCAGCACGACAGGCCATTCGACCAGGCCTGACACTTCCTCGAGCAGGCCCTCGTCTTCGACCAGGTCGAGCCCGTTGGCGAAAGCGAGATTCCTGGCGTCGGAAAGGATGATCTGCTTGCGCCGGTCGGCATCGAGCACGACCTTGGCTGCCTCCAGCTTTGCGGCATAGTCGTCGAAGCGGCGCACGGTGATCGCGCCCGGCGCATGAAAACGGTGGCCGTAGGTGAGGTTACCCGAGCGGAGGCCGTCGATCTCGAAATCGACCACCACCGGCTCTTCGGTCTCCGGGCCGAAGGTGCAGAGGATGGATTGCAGCGGCCGCACCCAGCGCAACGATCCGGGTTTCGCCGAGGCAGGCCCCCAGCGCATCGATTTCGGCCATGGAAAGCCGCGGATGATGCCCGGCACCAGCTCGGCGATGATTTCTTCTGCCGCCCTGCCCGGCTTCGCAATATGGGCGACATAGAAATCGCCCTTCTTCGGGTCGGCATGGACATGCGCCTCGGCGATCGAGGAAAGACCGGCCTTGCGCAGAAAACCCTGGACCGCCTGTTCGGGCGCCTTGGTCGAGGGGCCCTTGATCTCCTCGCTGATGTCCTTCGAGCGCGCGGTCACGCCGCGAATGTCGAGCGCCAACCGGCGCGGCGTCCAATATTCGCGCGCCGCCTCATAGGTCAGCCCGGCCTCGACCAGACCGTCAGTCAGCATCTTCCGCAAGTCGCCTGCCGCCTTGCGCTGCATGCGCGCGGGGATTTCCTCGGAGCGAAGTTCAAGCAATAAATCCGGCATTAGAGTTTCCCTCCCCGCATGCCTTTTCCTTTTTTGCACGTCCTCGCGCCTGCGGCGCTGCGGGCGTGCGGCTGCGCGGGGATTTCCTCGGAGCGAATTTCTAGGAGCAGGTCGGGCATAGGGTCAGCTCATGCGGGAGAACGGTCGGGCGGGGCATAGCAACTCGGCTGGCCGCTGTCACCCTTCCCTGCAAGATCGCGGCCTCTGCCAGCGATTTCCAAAAATATTCCGCTGCCTGTCGGGCCGAAGCGGGATCGTCCGTCCTTGGGTCAAAGATTTTCATGAACCTAACGCAGCGCTGAAGCGACCCACGCTCAGGCAGAGAACTATTGGCTGAACGACCATGAAGACGGCATCGACATTCCTACAGATCCTCGCGCTCAGCGCCTGTTTCACAGCGCAGGCTCATGGCACGTTCACGATGCCTGGCGTCAGGCAAGCGCTGCGGACAATGGCTGGTTCCAGCGGCCAAGGCGTATTGCCAATCAGCGCTTCGGTCGAAATCGCAAATAGCCTTTGGAGCTAAGCCGCCAGCCCGCCAGCCTGCGTCAGCAAAAACGCTTCGCCACAGGCTTTCGCCAGATTGCGCACCCGCAGGATATAGCTCTGCCGCTCGGTGACGGAAATCACGCCACGCGCGTCGAGCAGGTTGAAGACGTGGCTGGCCTTGATGCACTGGTCGTAGGCGGGAAACACCATCCGGTGCATCGCCAGATTGTCGTTCGAAGCTGGCGCGCCGGCATCGAGCAGCGCCTTGCACTCGGCTTCGGCGTCCTCGAAATGCCGGAGCAGCATCGCCGTGTTGGCGAATTCGAAATTGTGGCGCGAATATTCCTGCTCGGCCTGCAGGAAGACCTCGCCATAGGTAACCTTGTCGGCGCCCTCGCGGCCGTTGAAGTTGAGGTCGTAGACATTGTCGACGCCCTGCACATACATGGCCAGCCGCTCCAGCCCGTAGGTAAGCTCGCCCGCCACCGGCGCGCATTCGATGCCGCAGACCTGTTGGAAATAGGTGAACTGCGACACTTCCATGCCGTCGCACCAGCACTCCCAGCCCAGTCCCCAGGCGCCGAGCGTCGGGCTTTCCCAGTCGTCCTCGACGAAGCGGATGTCATGCAGCAGCGGATCGACGCCGATGGCTGCCAGCGAGCCGAGATAAAGCTCCTGCAGATTGGGCGGGTTCGGCTTCAGGATCACCTGATATTGGTAATAGTGCTGCAGCCGGTTCGGATTCTCGCCGTAGCGCCCGTCCTTGGGCCGGCGCGAAGGCTGCACATAGGCGGCGTTCCAGCGCTTTGGCCCCAGCGCCCGCAACGTCGTCGCCGGATGGAATGTGCCGGCGCCGACTTCCATGTCATAGGGCTGGAGAACGACGCAGCCATAGTCCGCCCAGTAGTTATGCAAGGTCAGGATCAGCCCCTGGAACGAGCGGCTGGGATGCATATGGGCTGGGATATCAACGGTCACGGCGGCCTCGACGGAGCGGCGGAATGCGGCACCTGTTGGATCAGGCCGCATGATCTTGTCCGAAAAGTCTGCAACTTTTTGCTGGCTGACCTTCGGTTCGGGATCAGGCTCTAGAGCGCCACCCGCCAAGCGTCAAGGCGGAAGGGTCAGCCCTTCGGCGCGGGCGCCGGTTCGGGCTTGACCTTCGGGGTTTCCTGCGCCGTGTTGGATTCGATCGGCGGCAGGCCCTTCAGCAGTTTCTGCTGCAAGGCGGCGAGCACGTCGGGATCCGGCTTCAGGTCGCGGGCCTGGTTCCACTGGAAGGTGGCTTCCAGCCTGCGGCCGACCCGCCAATAGGCATCGCCGAGGTGATCGTTCAGCACCGGATCTTCCGGCTTCAGCGACACGGCACGCTCCATTTCGCGAACAGCGTCATCAAACCTGCCCAGGCGGAAATAGGCCCAGCCCAGCGAATCGACGATGTAGCCGTCGCTCGGCCTGAGGTCGACGGCCTTCTGGATCATCTCAAGGCCTTCCTTGAGATTCATGTTCTTGTCCACCCAGGAATAGCCGAGATAGTTCAGAACCTGCGGTTGGTCGGGGAACAATTCCAGCGCCTTGCGGAAATTCGGCTCGGCTTTCGGCCACTCCTTCAGCCGCTCATAGGCGATGCCGCGCTGGTAGAAAATGTTCCAGTCGGCGCGGGTCGGGGCCTTCAGCGCCGCCACCGCCTTGTCAAAGAGATCGGCCGCGGAGCGGAAGTCCTCCTTCGAGGCATAGACGCCACCGAGCGCCTGATATGTGCGCATGTCGTTGGGATGCGCTTCGACGAGGGCTTTCAGATGGGAGATGGCCTCGTCATGGCGGTCGAGATCGGCAAGGTTGAGGCCGAGCTGCAGTTCCGAAAGCTCCTTCAGTGGCGAACTGGCCGGGATGCGGCGATAGAAGGCGATAGCGCCCTCGCCGTCCTTCAACTGCTCGGAAACGGCGGCGAGTTGGACAAGGGCCGCGTCGCTGTCGGGCTTCAGCGCCAGGGCATATTGCAGATAGAGGCGGACGAACGGCTCGCCGCCGCCGCGATTGAGCGCGGTGGCGAGATCGAGCAGAATTTCCGAGGCGCCGTCGGACGGGCCGGCAACGAAGGGTTCGATCTTCTCGCCCTTGGTGATCTTGTCGCGAAGCGCTGATATCTCCACCTTGCCGGATGCAAATGCCTCGGCCTGATCAAGCACGGACAGCGCCTTGCCCTTGTCGCCCTTGCGGGCGAGGAAAGAGGCATAGGCCTGCGCATTGCGCATCCAGGTTTCGGGTGCGGCGCTACCGGTCGCGGTGTCCTGGAGGGTCGCGGCGTAAATCGCATCCGCCTTTTCGGGCAAGCCAGATGCGTCCGCAATCAGCGCGCGATGGAAGGATTTGAAGAGGCCGAACCAGTCCGGACCCTGCAGCTTGTCGATGGAGGCCATGGCCTCGCTGGCGTCGCCGGCGCCCTGCTTGGCCCAACCGGTCATGACGCCGGAGATCAGCCGGTCGAGGTCGGATTCAAGCGAAAGCTTGAGCCAGTATTCTGCCTTGGAAAAGTCCTTCTTGTGAAAGGAACCGACGGCCAGCGCCAGGCGCGAGAACCGCTCGACGTCCGGAACCGCCTTGAGCTTGTCGGCATAGACCAGGGATTCTTCGAAGCGCCCTTGCGCGATCAGCGACAACATCAGGCTTTGCTGCAACGAGGTATCGTCGGGTGCGAAGGCGAGCGCCTGCTTGTAGTAGGCGATGGCATTGTCGAGATCATTGTCGCCTTCGGCGACCCGCGCGGCGAGATAAGCGCCCGAGAAGGATGTGATCTTGACCGGCCCGGTGGTCTCTTTGGCCAGGGCTGGCAGACCAGAGATCGCCATGCCCGTCACAATTGCCAGCCGTGTCAGCCAGCGCGCACATCCTTGCCGCATCGTATCCCTTTCAGTCAAAGCCATGCCCGCGTCAGCGGGATCGCCGTAGACTCGATCTTTTCCAAGCAAAGCATGGCCTTTTTGGGGTCACGCTTCAACCCGGCCCGAATTCACAATCGAGTCATGCGATTAGCAAAGCATGCCGAACGGCGCGCAACTGCGACCATCGACCGCGCTTTGCTGGCCTGGCGGGCTGCTGGCTTGCCCTGCTGCGGCACCGGCAACCCGATGCCGTAAGCGATCCGTAAGCGGCGGGCGTCGAAAGTTTACGCAACGGAATGATGCGTGGAACCGTGCAGATGGATGCCGTTGCTTCGCCCAGGAAGATGCCGATGCTGGAAATGCCGCAGGACGAGCAGGCCTTCGCCATTGTCGATCTAATCTACGAAGCGGCGTTCGCGGACGAGCTGTGGCCGGAGGTATTGGGAGCGGCAAGCGCGATCTCCCGCTCGGCAAGCGGCGCGATCTTTGTATTCAGCGATCAGTCGCCGGTCCGCGCCATCACCGAAGCGCATGTCCAGCCCTTGCTCGATGAATTCATGGCGGGGGATAGCTGGAAGTTTTCCGAAAGCGTGCAGCGCATGTGCAGCACACAGCCAGCAAGCTTTGTGCGGGTCGATGATTTCATGACCGGCGAGGAGATCGAGCGCGACCCCGTCCGCAAAAGCGCAACGGCATTTGGCGCTGGATCGCATGTATGCACATCCGTCCCAATGCCTGGCGGAGAGTTCGTGCTTTTTGTCTTCCAGCGCTGGCTAAAGGACGGGATCTACGATCAGGCCGCGATCGATCGGCTGGACGAACTGCGCCCTCACCTCGCGAGAGCTGGCGTTATTGCCGGGCGCCTGGGTCTGGAACGGGCAAAGACCGCCGTATCGACGCTGCGCGAAATTGGACTGCCGGCCGCTGTCATGAGCGGGTCGGGCCGCGTGCTGACGGCCAATCCGCTCCTCGAAGACATGGCCCACGTTTTCCTCCCCACGGCCCATGGCGGCATCGCGCTTGCCAATGAACCGGCAAACGCGCTTTTCCAGCAGGCCATCGCGCAGAACCGGGATAACCGCATCGTGCGGTCCATCCCTGTTCCGGGCACGAAGGGGCGGCCCGCGCTAGTTGTCCACCTGCTGCCGTTGCGCCGCGCCGCGCATGATATCTTTTCGGGTGCGGATATTCTCGTTTCGGCAACCGAGGTCAGCCTCTGCGCGACTGTTCCGTCGCCCCATATCTTTTCAGGCCTGTTCGACCTGACGCCGGCCGAGGGCCGGCTCGCCGTCGCGCTTGCCGCCGGCCGTTCGGTGCACGAAGCGGCTATCGAAATCGGCATCGCCGTCAAGTCGGCCCGCACCTATCTCGAACGAATCTTTCGGAAAACCGGAACTAGCCGCCAGAGCCAGCTCGTGGCGCTGCTGAAGAGCGCGAGGGCGTTTTCGTGATCTCGTCCACCACCCCGCCCAGCCACGATGTGATCTGCTGATCTGCCGGGAAATTCCGTTTTGACCTCCGCACGACGGTCGATGAAGCTCAGGATCCCTGGACAAGTCTTGCGTCCAACGACTGCATCGCCACGGTTACCAGAGCATGCAGCCGCTTTTTCGGCACACCGTCGCGCGCCTGCACCGAGAGACCAAACAAGAGCGTGGTGTAGTAGTCGCCCATGGCCTCGGCCTCCGTATCCGGTTTGAGCTCCCCGTCCCGAACGCCCTTTCTCAGGCGCTCGACAATCAGCGCATTGCGCGCTCGGCGACGTTCGGCCAGCCAATAAAGCACGCGATCGTTCTCGGCGGCGCAGTTGGTCGCGGCTGAGACAACCATGCAGCCCTGCGGCAGACCCGGCCTCGTATAGATTTCGATTGCATCACGCAGCAACCGCTCGACAAACCGCCGAGCGGTTGGCTCCTCGGCAAGCGCGCGGGTGGCGAAGCTTCCTTCTTTGGTCTCGTAGAGAACGACCGCTTCCCGAAACAGGTCCTCCTTCGAGCCGAAGGCGGCATAGATGCGCGGCGAGGCCAGACCAAGCACCGACACGAGATCGGCCATCGAGGTGCCCTCATAGCCGCGCGTCCAGAAGGCGTCGCGGGCCTTCTCCAACGCCTGATCCCGATCGAACTCCCTTGGCCTTCCTGCCATCGCGACCTCCATTTTTTATCAGTCAACAAATAATCCGCTTGACTTCGGATTGCAAACCCAATTCTTTATTGATCGATAAAGAATCGTCGACATGGAGATTTTGACATGAGCTCACTCGATCAAGGCGCGCCGTTCGGCGCCGCGGCAGCAGGAGGGATCGGCGCGAAGCGCGGCGCCACGCTGGCATTGCTTGCCTTCGCCCAGCTCATCATCGCACTCGACCTCAACATCGTCTTCGTGGCTTTGCCGGAAATCGGCGCCGGGTTGGGCTTTTCGGGCCAGACCCTGCAATGGGTGGTCAGCGCCTACACCGTGTTCACCGGTGGCTTCCTGCTGTTCGGCGGCCGGGCTGCCGACCTGATCGGCCAGCGCCGTGTTTTCATCTTCGCGCTTTGGCTCTATGCGCTTTCGTCCCTGGTCGGCGGCCTCGCCTGGTCGCCGGAAGTGATCATCGCGGCCCGTGCGGTGCAAGGCATCGGCGCCGCCTTCCTGTTCCCGGCCACGCTGTCGCTGATCAATCGGCTGTTTGCCGAGGGGCCGGAACGCAATCGGGCGCTCGCGGTCTGGGGCGGCGCCGGAGCGAGCGGCCTCACGCTCGGCTCGTTGGCGGGAGGCCTTCTCACCAGCGCCTTCGGCTGGCCCTCGGTCTTCTATGTCAACGTGCTCTTGGCCGGGGTCGCCATCATCGCGGCCTTCGCCATCATTCCGCGGGACCGCAAGCGGCATGAACATCGCAGCTTCGATCTGCCGGGCGCGCTGACCGTCACCACCGGCGCGACGCTGCTTGTCTTCACGCTGGTTCAGGGCCCCGAATATGGCTGGGGGTCGACTGCGATCATCGTCAGCGCCGCACTGGCGGCACTCTTCCTGATCGCCTTCGCGGTGATAGAGGCGAAGAGCGCCGATCCGCTGATGCCGCTGCGCCTGTTCCACAACCGCAGCCTGGTCGCCGGCATGACAATCACCTTCCTCTTCATGGGGACTTTCGGCGCCCTGCCCTACTTCCTCACCGTGCTGCTGCAGAACGTGCATGGCTTCACCGCCTTGCAGGCCGGCCTTGCGTTCCTGGTGCCATCGGTCGCCATCGCGGTCGGCACGCAATTCGGTGAACGCCTGGCAACGCGTTTTTCGACACGCGCCACGCTGGTCGGCGGCATGGTCATTGGCGCGACCGGGACGGCCTTGATGGTATCAGGCGCATCCGCAGACAGCAGCTATCTATCCCTCGTGCCCGGCCTGATCATCTCCGGCGTCGGACAAGGCATCGTCTGGACCGCCATGTGGATCGCCGCCGCCTCGGGTGTTTCCCACGACGAACAGGGCGTCGCGTCGGGAATGGCCTCCACCATGCTCAATGTCGGCAACGCGATCGGCATGGCGGTGTTGATCGCGATCGCCAACCGCCATGTCGGCGGATTGGCCGGTGATGCCTTGAAGATCGCTGTTGCCGACGGCATCCAGGTCGCCTTCTGGCTCGCTGCGGCAGGCATCGCCGTCAGCCTGCTCGCCGCAATGGTGCTTCCGGGGAAACCAAGATGAGGAGCGGCGCCTCTCAGTTCACCCGGCTGATGCAGAAATCGATGACGTCGATCAGCGCCGATTTCTGCGGCGTCGCTTCGAGCGGCGCCAGCGCGTCGCGGGCAATCTCGCCGAAATGGCCGGCGCGTCCAATGGTGTCGGCGATTGCCCCGTGACGGGTCATCAATCCGATCGCCTTTTCCAACCCGGCGTCGTCGATGACATTGTCCTCGATGGCGCGCTTCCAGAAGGTGCGTTCGGCCTTGGTGCCGCGCCGGTAAGCGAGGATCACCGGTAGCGTCACCTTACCCTCGCGGAAGTCGTCGCCGACATTCTTGCCCAGATCCTTGCTGGTGCCGCCATAATCCAGCGCATCGTCGATCAGCTGGAAGGCAAGGCCGAGATTCATGCCATAGGAGCGCAGTGCCGCGCGATCGTTTCGCGTCGCCTGGGCGATGACCGGACCAACCTCGGCGGCGGCCGAGAACAGGGCCGCCGTCTTGGCCTTGATCACGGCGAAATGCTCATCCTCGGTGGTTTCGAGGTTCTTGGCGGCAGCGAGCTGCATCACCTCGCCCTCGGCAATGATCGAGGCAGCACTCGACAGGATATCGAGCGCTTCCAGCGAGCCGACATCGACCATCATGCGGAAAGCCTGGCCAAGCAGGAAATCGCCGACCAGCACGCTTGCCTGGTTGCCCCAGATCATGCGGGCGGTCTTCTTGCCGCGCCGCATGCCGCTCTCGTCGACGACGTCGTCGTGGAGGAGCGTGGCCGTGTGCATGAACTCGACCGATGTGGCGAGCTTGACGTGACCCTCGCCGGAATAGCCGAACATCTGGGCGGAGGCGAGCGTCAGCATCGGCCTCAGCCGCTTGCCGCCCGAAGAGATCAGGTGGTTGGCAATCTCCGGGATCATCTCGACGTCGGAACCGGCCTTCGACAGGATCAATTTGTTAACGCGCCCCATATCGGCCGCCGTAAGGTCGATGAGATCCTTGATCGAGGCGGCTTCCCGCTTCCCGTTTTCGATGTTGAGAACGACACCCACCACAAACACTCCCGTCTATAAGTCACGCGCACGACGGCACCCTGATCCCGCCACAGACTCTAGGGCGGTACCCACAGGCACGGCAAGAGGCGATTTGGCGCGGTCGAGATGGCGACGGGAGCCACCCACATTTACATAAACGCTGCAACCTGCGAGTTTCGTCCGATGATAGAGCTTATCCGCACCAACGATGCCGTGATCATCTCCTTTGTCGAATCGCTGATGCGCGATGCCGGCATCGGCTGTTTCGTCGCCGACCAGAACATGAGCGTGCTCGACGGCTCGATCGGCATCCTGCCCCGGCGCATCATGGTCGAAGCCGATCAGGCCGATGCGGCGCGGCGCATCCTGACGGATGCCGGCATCGCCAACGAGATCCGCCAGAAATAATGTCCGCGGCGCGCGCCACCCTTGTCCAGGATACGCCGGCCCATACGGTCGATGCCTTCCATCGCGGACGGTTCTGGCTGGTTCAGCCGAAACAGGCCGGCCATCGCGCCGGCATGGACGCCATGATGCTGGCGGCTGCCGTGCCGTCCTCCTTCGCCGGCCGCCTTGCCGATTTCGGCGCGGGTGCTGGCGCCGCAGGCCTGGCGGTGCTGTCGCGCTGTCCTGATGCCAAGGCCGTGCTCATCGAACGGTCTCCGGAAATGGCGGCGTTCGCTGCAACTACGCTTGCCCACCCCGGCAATGCGCATCTCAACGACCGCGCCTCGGTGCTCGCCGCAGACGTCGCGCTGTCGGGCCAAGCGCGAACAGCCGCCGGGCTTGCCGACAATTCCTTCGATTTCGTCATCATGAACCCGCCCTTCAATGCCGCCGAGGATCGCGCCACGCCCGACCCGCTCAGAAGGGCAGCACATGTGACGGAGGACGGGCTGTTCGACAGCTGGATCCGAAGTGCGGCTGCTGTGGTCAGGCCGCGCGGCGGTCTTGCCGTGATTGCCAGGCCCGATCAGCTCGGCGCCATCCTCGATGCGATATCAGGCCGCTTCGGCGATGCCGAGATGCTGGCCGTCCACCCTCGCCCCGAGGCGGCGGCGATCCGCATCGTCGTCAGGGCGATACTCGGGGCACGCGGAAAACTGTCGATCCGCCCGCCGCTGATGCTGCATGCGCAATCGGGCGACGGCCCAACGGAGCGGACCGAGATGATCAACAACGGACTGGCTTCGCTGTTCGGCGACTGACCTACAGCGCCGCCCGTCCTTCCGGACGAGCCAGGAGCGCTGTAGCACTTTTGATTTGCGCATGATCCTTTCCTAAAATCGATTCCGATTTTAGGAAAGGATCATGCGGCTAGCCGGTCGGCGTCGCGGCATTGCCGTTGGCCGGCGAATCCCTACATGCCTTCAGGCCAATTGACCGGAGATCCCGTGAAACGCTTTCTCAACCGCCTGCTGCCGAAATCCTGGCGCTCCGACATCGTCGTCATTCCCGTCATCCGGCTGCACGGCACCATCATGGCCGGCGGCGGCCAGTTCCGGCCGAGTCTTTCGCTCGCGTCCACCGCCGGCCCTATCGAGAAGGCGTTTTCCTTCGAAGCCCCCGCGGTCGCCATTTCGATCAATTCGCCGGGCGGCTCGCCGGTGCAATCGCGGCTGATCTTCAAACGTATCCGCGACCTGGCGGCCGAGAAGAACAAAAAGGTTCTGGTCTTCGTCGAGGACGTGGCGGCGTCGGGCGGCTACATGATCGCGGTCGCCGGCGACGAGATCTTTGCCGATCCGTCCTCCATCGTCGGTTCGATCGGCGTGGTGTCGGCTTCGTTCGGCTTTCCCGAGCTGATGAAGAAGATCGGCATCGAGCGCCGCGTCCATACCGCCGGCCAGAACAAGGCGGTGCTCGATCCGTTCAAGCCCGAGAAAAAGGAAGACATCGAGCGGCTGAAGGCGCTGCAGCTCGATGTCCACGAAACCTTCATCGACCTCGTCAAGGACCGGCGCGGCACCAAGCTCAAGGACGACCCGGACCTGTTCACTGGTCTGTTCTGGACCGGCAAGAAGGGGCTGGAGCTCGGCCTTGTCGACGCGCTCGGCGACATGCGCAGCGTGCTGAAGACCCGTTTCGGGCCGAAAACCCAGCTCAAGCTGATCACGGCGCCACGCGGCCTGTTCGGCCGGTTCGGTTGGTTCGGCTCAAGCAATGGGGGCTTTTCAGCGCCCGATATCGCCGCGGCTGCCGCAAGCGGCATGATCGATGCGGCGGAAGAGCGCGCGCTGTGGGCTCGCTTCGGGCTTTGAAAAACCGGTAAAAGCGTTTAACTTAAGAGCTTGACCGACCCGACCGGCCGCCGCAGCCGGCCTTGCGAGGAAGGAGTTTGACATGCCACAGATCATTTTCTTCATCGCAGTCGGCGTCCTCGCCTATTTCGGCTATCGCTCCTTCGTCAGGGAAGCCGAGCGCGTGACGGCCAAGATGCGGCGCACCGAAAAGCAGGCGGCCAACGGCGCGATGGGAACGCTGGTCAAGGATCCCAAGACCGGCGAATACCGGCTGGCCAAGGACTGAG
>NZ_RZTI01000012.1:0-91038 GCF_003997275.1 Mesorhizobium sp. M6A.T.Ce.TU.002.03.1.1 | reverse complement strand
GGCCAATGTCGAAAAGCTCGATGCCGGGCCAAAGGGGGTCGTCATACATTTCCGCAAGCGCGAGTTTTCCAATCCTGTCGGGCTGGTCACGTTCATCGGCGAGCAGGGCTCGCTGGCCAAGATCCGGCCGGATCACAGCGTCGTCTTCAGCCGCGACTGGTCTACGCCCGAAAAGCGGCTGGCGGGGTCCGCCGTCGTCATGACGCAGCTGGCAAGATTGGCGGAGAAGGTGGCTTAACACGGCGTCGGCTTGAGCCTTTCGCCGCAAACATTCCGACGCTTTTTCGCCGCGGCCGCCATTCGCCACACGTCCAAATCCGGTCTAGAATAGGAAATCGGCTTCGTGTATGGAGCCGCGATCCCATATTGGGGTGAAATGGCGGGCGATAGCACCCGCTGGAAAGAACGTTGGGTGCAACGATGACGAAATGGTCGCCGAATTCGTGGAGAGCAAAGCCGATCCAGCAGGTTCCTGCCTATCCGGATCTTGCCGCGCTGAAGAACACGGAAGCCCAGCTCGCCACCTTTCCGCCGCTGGTTTTTGCAGGTGAGGCACGCAAGCTGAAGAAGCAGCTTGCGACCGTCGCTGCCGGTGACGCATTCCTTCTGCAGGGCGGCGATTGCGCCGAGAGTTTTGCCGAGCATGGCGCGGACAACATCCGCGACTTCTTCCGCGTCTTCCTGCAGATGTCCGTGGTGCTGACTTTCGCCGGCGCGCAGCCGGTGGTGAAGGTCGGTCGTGTCGCCGGCCAGTTCGCCAAGCCGCGCTCGTCCGACAACGAGACCAAGGGCGGCGTGACGCTGCCCAGCTATCGCGGCGACATCATCAACGGCATCGAGTTCGACGCCAAGTCGCGCATTCCCGATCCCGCACGCCAGGAGATGGCCTACCGCCAGTCGGCGGCGACGCTCAACCTGTTGCGCGCCTTCGCCCAGGGCGGCTACGCCAGCCTGGAGAACGTGCATCAATGGATGCTGGGCTTCGTGTCCGACAGCCCGCAGGGCGAGAAATACGAGTCGCTCGCCAACCGCATCACCGAGACGATGGACTTCATGAAGGCTGTCGGCATCACCTCGGAGACCAATTACGCGCTGCGCGAGACCGACTTCTACACCAGCCACGAAGCGCTGCTGCTCGGCTATGAGGAGGCGCTGACCCGCGTCGATTCAACCTCAGGTGACTGGTACGCCACTTCCGGACACATGATCTGGATCGGCGATCGCACGCGCCAGCCCGACCATGCCCATGTCGAATACTGCCGTGGCATCAAGAACCCGCTGGGCCTGAAATGCGGCCCGTCGCTGACGCCGGACGGCCTGTTGCAGCTCATCGACCTGCTCAATCCGGAGAACGAGCCCGGCCGGCTGACGCTGATCGCGCGCTTCGGCTCCGACAAGGTCGCCGACCACCTGCCGAAGCTGCTGCGCGCGGTAAAAAAAGAAGGCCGCAGCGTGGTGTGGTCGTCGGACCCGATGCATGGCAACACCATCGAGGCCGCCGGCTATAAGACGCGGCCGTTCGACCGCATCCTGAAGGAGGTGCAGACCTTCTTCGAGGTGCATCGCGCCGAAGGCACGCATCCGGGCGGCATCCATATCGAGATGACCGGCAAGAATGTCACTGAATGCACCGGTGGCGCCCGCGCCATCACCGCCGAAGAGCTGCAGGATCGCTACCACACCCATTGCGACCCGCGCCTCAACGCCGACCAGGCGATCGAGCTGGCATTCCTGGTCTCGGATCTGCTCAAAAAGAGCCACCCGGTCCAGCACAAGCAGGCCGTGAACGGCTGAGGCTGTGATGGTTGCCGACTGATCTGCAACTGCCAATCTCCAACGCTGGCGATTAGCCTTAAGCCAACATGCCTTCGTCATCCTGGGGCGTAGCGACGCGAAGCGGAATGCAGACCGCAGGATCCATGCCGTTACATCAGCCGAAGAATGCAGCGGTTCGGAATAAAACTGCTGCGTAGCGATCCTTCGCGCCGGCATCAAAGGTTCTGCACCGCTGCACCCGGTTGTGCTGGGCGGCGGCAAGCCGTACTTCCAGTCCGGCCTGTCGCTGACGTTGAAGCCGCTTGGCACGGAAAGCCTTACCCAGGGCGTGACGCTGCTGCGCTACGCACCCGCCGGTTAGTTGTGGCCCGACATCGTTTTTAGCCAGGGTTCGGTCAGCGCCCGCGCTCCCAACCGCAAACCGTGCTGTGCGGAACATGCCCGCCGAATGTCGCATTTGCTTGGGCACAGTCGCTGCAAAACTGGAATCCTGACAACGATGCCGATGCCATGGATGGCGATTGGGATGGCGATTTCGTTGGAGGCCGAGATGGATGACAATCACAGCGGATCATGCCTGTGCGGAGCCGTGCGCTTCAGGACGCGGGGTCCGCTGCGCGGTGTCGTCTATTGCCATTGTTCACAGTGCCGGAAGCAGACCGGGCATTTCGTTGCCGCAACCGCTGCCAAGGACGCCGACATCGATATCGAAGGGAAGGATGCGCTCGCCTGGTATGGTGCTTCCGATGTGGCCAAGCGCGGGTTCTGCAGGACCTGCGGTTCGCTGCTGTTCTGGAAGCATGGCGAACTGGACTCAATTTCGATCATGGCCGGCTCCTTCGACAGGCCATCCGGCCTTTCCGGCCAAAGCCATATCTTTGTCGGCGACAAGGGAGATTATTATTCGATCGACGATGCGCTGCCGCAGTTCGAAAGGTCGGCCCCGTCGATCAAGGTCGCCGACGAATGATTTTTGCAGCGATCGCCTTATTCCCTTGATCCGGCCATTGCGCTATCCCCTGCCGGTGATTCGGAAAGGTTTGGTATGCAGCGGCTGATCGATGCTTTCTTCAATTCGGTGCGGGCGTTTCAGAAATTGGCCGCCAGCGAAAAAGCCTTCCAGCAGGAGCTGATGCTGCTCGTGCTGGCGCTGCCGCTCGGCTGGTTTGTTTCGGTGTCGTGGCGCGGCTATGCGCTGCTGATCGGCTCGGTGCTGCTGCTGATCATGGTCGAAGTGCTGAACACCGGCATCGAGGCGGCATGCGATGCGTTCAGCCGGGAGTTCAACGTCGATATCCAGCTCGCCAAGGATTGCGGCTCGCTGGCGGTGCTGATTTCGGTGGTGATCGTTGCCGGCGTCTGGGGCATCGCCATCATCGAGCGAATCTTGGGGCTACCGATCTAGTATCTCACCTCTTATATGACGGTCACCAAAGGAGACCGTCATGGGTGAAGGTGCCGATTTTCTGCTGCTCGAGCGGGCAGGCCTGCCGGACGATCTGGGCTGGCTGACTGAGAAATATCCGCGCGAGACCTGGCAGGCACATTCCAACATTCACGGCATCGCCACCATGTGGCTGCAGCGGCACGACATGTTCCGCGAGCTCGGCGGCATGCTGACCAATGGCATTGGCGACTATCGCGAGGGCAGGCTGACAGCGCCGGAGTTTGCGCGCTGGTTCGCGCCGCGCCTCAACCATTTTCTCGGGAATCTCGACGGCCACCACAATGTCGAGGACAATCATTATTTTCCGGTCTTCGCCAAGGCGGAGACAAGGCTGAAACGCGGCTTCGAGATTCTCGATGCCGATCATCACACGATCCATGAGGGGCTGGAGCGCAATGCCGAGACGGCGAACGCCTTCATCCGCACGCTTCAGGAGAGCGAGGACAAGCAGCGCTTTGCCGCCGATGCCTATGCCGACGAGAACAGCCGCCTGATCGCCATGCTGACCCGGCACCTTGCCGATGAGGAAGATTTGATCATTCCGCTGATCCTCGATCGTGGCCGCGCGCTCGGCATCGACTGATCCTCACGTCTCCTTAGCGTCCTTGACACGTTCTTTCTTGGCGACATGGTGGGCGATGAACCAGCCGAGGACGGCGGCTGCCAGGCCGATGGCCAGAGCGATCAGCAATCGCTCGTGACGGGCAAGCGCCTGGCCGACGATTCGCTCCGCGCCCAGCCCGAAGACATAGCCGATGGCGGCGAACAATGCGGCCCAGATGATCGATGAAATGGCGTTGAGGATGACAAAGCGCGCCACGGCGATGCCGGACAATCCAGCCGCGATGCCGCCGACCAGCCGCAGGCCATAGATAAAACGGTTCGACAGCACGAAAATGTCGGGATGGCTGGAGACGAGACGATAGGCGTGACTGAAGCCTGGCCGACCCCTCAATTTAATCACGAGCGGATGGTCGGCGAAGCTTCGGCCGAGGGTGAAAAAGAAGGTGTCGCCGACAAAGGCGCCGAAGGCAGCCGCGAGAAAGGCCTGCCACAGGACGAAGACATGCTGATGCGCGAAAAAACCGCCAAGGAGGGCGGCACTTTCGCCCTCGGCGATACAGCCCAGAAAGACGGCAATCAGCCCATATTGCTCGATGAGATTATGGATGGCATCCGTCATGGACGCGTCCGCTGCTTCGACAGAATCTCGTCGATCCGCTTCACCTGTTCGGCCAGTTGCGCAATCTCGTCGCGCATGCCGACGATCTGGCTGTGGCGCAGTTCGTCCAGCTTCTCATGCAACGCCATGATCTCGATCTCGGCCTTGAGATTGACCTCGTAGTCGTGCGCGGCATCGATACGATCGCGCTCGGTCTGGCGGTTCTGCGCCATCATGATCACCGGCGCCTGCAGGGCCGCGACCATGGAAAGCACGAGGTTGAGGAAGATGAAGGGATAGGGATCAAAGGCGTCGCGCGTCAAAAGCCAGACATTGCCCGCAGTCCACAGGATCAGGAAGGCAATGAATGTCAGGATGAAGGACCACGAGCCGCCGATCCGGGCGATGGTGTCGGCGAGGCGGTCGCCAAACGTCTGGTGAAAGGCGACAGCCTTGTTGGTATCCTTGGAGATCGTGGTGCGCTCGAGCGTTGATTGCAGCACCCGGTTTTCAAGTGCGCTGAGGCCGTCCGGCTTTCGCTTCAGCCAACGGTTTGCCAACTCTTCGATCGTCTTGTTCATCGTCGCCTCCGTCGTCAGCGTCCGCGATAGACCTAGAGGCTGCCGGTTCGCACGGGAAGTGGTAGATTGACGCGATAAGGTGAGGAAACAATGATGGATTTTCAGAAAGTCCGCGCCCGCGCGGCCAAACGCAAGGGCGGGGAAGCTGCGCTGGCGTCGCTGCTGGGTCCCATGCCTGACAACGCCGCGGTAGCTGACATTACCGACGACCGCATCCTCTCGACCATGGCCGAGCGTGTTTTCGCGGCTGGTTTCGTTTGGCGCGTCATCGAGCAGAAATGGCCGGGTTTCGAAGAGGCGTTTCTCGGTTTCGAGCCGAAGCGGCTGTTGTTCCAGCCTGACGATTTCTGGCACGAACTGACGGCCGACAAGCGCATCGTGCGCAATCCGCAGAAGATCAAATCCGTCCGCGACAACGCGGCCTTCGTCGAGCGGGTATCGAAGGAGCATGGCGGCTTCGGCAAATTCCTCGCCGATTGGCCGGCCGACGATCAGGTCGGGCTGATGGCCTATCTCGGCAAGCATGGCAGCCGGCTCGGCGGCAACACCGGCCAGTATTTTCTGAGGTGGCTGGAATGGGACGCCTTCATCGTCTCAACCGACATGGCGGCGGCGCTGCGCGACGCCGGCCTGGACATCGCCGAAAGCCCGACCTCGAAGAGGGATCTCGACAAGATCCAGAACCAGATCAATGCCTGGGCGGCGCAAACCCGGCTGCCGCGCCGGCATATTTCGCGCATTCTGGCGATGTCGATCGGCGAGAACCACTCGCCGGAGGCACTGCGCGAATATATGGGCGAATAGGCCGCGATCGATCCGTTGATCGGTCTGACACGATCGACATTCGTCGATCGGTCTGACACGAATGACATATGTCATTCGGTCTGGGTGGTCCAAATGAACGCCATTGCCCGGCGAATTCTGTCGCGCTAAGTCAGCAGGCATGACCGACAACACCGCTTCCGACATATTGCGCATCGCCGTCGCCCAGCTCAATCCGACGGTTGGCGACGTCGCCGGTAATCTCGCAAAGGCGCGCGAGGCGAGGGCGGATGCCGCTCGCCAGAGCGCCGACCTCGTGCTGTTCACCGAGCTTTTTCTTGCTGGGTATCCCCCCGAAGACCTGGTGCTGAAGCCGGCGTTCCTGAAGGCCTGCGAGCGGGCGGCGAAGGATTTCGCTGGTGATACCGCCGATGGCGGGCCGGGCGTCATCATCGGCACGCCACTGAAGCGCAAGAGCGGCACGCACAATTCGATCATCGTTGCCGATGGCGGCAAGATCCTTGCCGAGCGCTACAAGCTCGATCTGCCGAACTACGGCGAATTCGACGAGAAGCGCGTCTTCCAGGCTGGTCCTGAAATCCAGGGACCGGTCAATTTCCGCGGCGTGCGCCTGGGAATTCCGATCTGCGAAGACATATGGGGCGATGTCGGCATGTGCGAGACGCTGGCCGAAAGCGGCGCGGAAATCCTGCTGGTACCGAACGGCTCGCCCTATTATCGCGGCAAGGTCGACGTTCGCCACCAGATCGTCATCCGCCAGGTCATCGAATGCGGATTGCCGATCATCTACGCCAATCAGCTTGGCGGCCAGGACGAGCTGATCTTCGATGGTGCGTCGTTTGCTATAGGTTCTGACAAGACGCTGGCCTTCCAGATGAGCCAGTTCGAGGAGACGGTCAACGTCACCACGTGGAAGCGGAACCGCGCCGCCGCAGGCGCGCGAAGTGGAAATCACTCCGAGGGCTGGGTCTGCTCCGAAGGACCGATGTCGAAAATCCCGGAAAAGGAGGAGGCTGACTATCGCGCCTGCATGCTGGGCCTGCGCGACTACGTCAACAAAAACGGCTTCAAGAATGTGGTGCTCGGCCTTTCCGGCGGCATCGATTCGGCGATCTGCGCCGCACTTGCCGTCGATGCGCTCGGCGAGGAACGGCTGCGCGCCGTGATGATGCCTTACCGCTATACCTCGAAGGATTCGCTGAAGGATGCCGAGGATTGTGCCCGCGCGCTCGGCTGCCGCTACGATATCGTGCCGATCTTCGAGCCGGTCGAGGGATTCCTGCATACGCTGACGCAGCTTTTCGAGGGCACCAAGGAAGGCATCACCGAGGAAAACCTGCAGAGCCGTGCGCGCGGCACCATTTTGATGGCGATCTCCAACAAGTTCGGCTCAATGGTGGTCACCACCGGCAACAAAAGCGAGATGTCGGTGGGCTACGCCACGCTCTATGGCGACATGAATGGCGGCTTCAACCCGATCAAGGACCTCTACAAGATGCAGGTCTACGCGCTGTCGCGCTGGCGCAATACGCACGTGCCGCCTGGTGCGCTAGGCCCTTCCGGCGAGGTGATCCCGAACAACATCATCGACAAGGCGCCGTCGGCGGAACTGCGCGAGAACCAGACGGATCAGGATTCGCTTCCGCCCTATCCGGTGCTGGACGACATCTTGGAGTGTCTGGTCGAGAACGAGATGGGTGTCGACGAGATCGTTGCCCGCGGCCACGACCGGGCGACGGTGACGCGCGTCGAGCACCTGCTCTACATCGCGGAATACAAGCGCCGGCAGGCAGCGCCCGGCGTGAAGATCACCAAGAAGAATTTCGGCCGCGACCGCCGTTATCCCATCACCAACCGGTTCAGGGATGGCGGATAGGCGCCGTTTCTCGCCCCTGTGAAATGGCTGGGGCCGGATGCTCAATGGGATAGCCATGCCTGATTGTGAAATCAGCTTCGACGTGTCGCGGATTGACTTCCGGGCGACCTCCGACCTGCTGATGGCAAGCTATTGGGGCAGCGGGCGCAGCGACGAACTTCACCGCCGCGCCTTTGCCAACTCGCTTTGCGTTGGTGCTTATGCCGACGGTAAGCAGATCGGCTTTGGCCGGGCGATCACCGACCGCACGGTGTTTGCCTATCTGGCCGATATCATCATCTGGCCGGAATATCGCGGGCGAGGCATCGGCACGCGGCTTGTCCAGGCGCTTATCGATCATCCGGATTGCAAGACAGTCACCCATTGGAGCCTGTCGACGAATGATGCCCATGCGGTCTACGAGAAGCTTGGTTTCAGGCCGTCCACCGATGGCCGCTATATGCGTCTCGACCGCATTTCGACCGCCTGAACGAGGAAATTGCACAACCCGCGATTGTTGCAAAAACGTCTCACTGGTTGGACCAGATGCGCTTTCGGTCGCTCGCTGGCTTGGCGTGGCGGTGAGGCATCTCTATAAACGCCTTTCCGCGATTCCTACGCATCGGCCCGAAAATCGGCATCGATTTTCGGAAAGCACGATGCGCAGATTCAAAGTTAGAGCGTACTTTGTGCGTCCGAATGGACGCATGTCGCTCTAACGGGAGGACCGAATGGCAGGATTTGACATCGTTATGCGAGGCCGCGAAGCCTAGGTCTCAGAAGGCGCGCCGGAAGGTTTTCACCTTCACGCCCAAGCCCATCTGACATCAGGCGTTCGTCGATGCCGGTCGCCGCCCGTCTTCGGGCGAGCCGCCAAATATGCCGAACCTCCGCATTCCCGGGCGCTAATTCGCCCAACGCGGGTTTTTTCAATTTTCGACCTTACCGGGACCGGGTTCGCTTGCGCCCGAATGACATCATGGCTCGTTTTCAGATAGATTTGCGCGCGGGCGCCTTTCGCAGCGTCCTTGGCTTCACGCTTAGCCATTGGCGGCGCCAGCCGTGGCGGCTTACGCTCATCATGGGCACGTTCCTGCTGTCGACCTTGGCCGACGTGCTGACGCCGCTCTATTCGGGCCGGCTGGTCGACGCCGTTGCCAGCAGCGCTGCGGCCGACGATGTCGCGTGGAATGCGGCGATGGCGGCGTTTTCCATGCTGGTGGCGCTGGCGCTCACCGGTGTCGTGCTGCGCAACCTCGCCTTCATGGCCATCGTGGAGCTGACCCTGAAGATGATGGCGGATATCGCCGCCGACGCCTTCCACCGCGTCCAGCGCTTCTCCACCGACTGGCATGCCAACAGCTTCGCCGGGTCGACCGTGCGCAAGATAACGCGCGGCATGTGGGCGCTCGATCTGCTCAACGACACGATCCTGATCGCGCTGCTGCCGTCCGTCGTCATGCTTGTCGGCTCGACGCTGCTGCTCGGCTGGTTCTGGCCGCTGATGGGTGCCGTAGTCGCTGCAGGCTCGGTGCTGTTCATCGCGGTGACGGCGCTGCTGTCGCTTGGCTATGTCGCGCCTGCGGCAAGGCTTGCCAACGCATGGGACACGCGCCTGGGCGGCTCGCTGGCCGACGCGGTGAGCTGCAACGCCGTGGTCAAGGGTTTTGGCGCCGAGGAACGCGAGGAAACGCGCCTTGCCAAGGTCGTCGCCAGATGGCGCGCCCGCACGCGCCGCACCTGGGTGCGCGGCACCGTCAACGGCACCACGCAAGGGGCGATGCTGCTGCTTCTGAGAACCGCGGTGATCGGATTTTCGCTGCTTTTGTGGGCGTGGGGGCAGGCGAGCGCCGGCGATGTTACCTTCGTACTGACCTCGTTTTTCGTGCTGCAAGGCTATTTGCGCGACATCGGCACGCATATCCGCAATTTGCAGCGCTCGATCAACGACATGGAGGAACTGGTCGACTTCCAGTCCGAGCCGCTCGGGATCGAGGATGTGCCCGGCGCCAAGCCGATCCGCATCACCGACGGCCGCATCAGCTTCGACGATGTCACCTTCCACTATGGCAGCCACCGCCTGCCGCTCTATCGCGACTTTTCGGTGGATATCGCGCCGGGCGAACGCGTCGGGCTGGTCGGCCATTCGGGCTCGGGCAAGACGACCTTCGTCAAGCTGATCCAGCGCCTTTACGACGTGAATGCGGGAACGATCCTGATCGACGGCCAGGATATTTCCGGGGTGGCGCAGGCGTCGCTGCGCGGGCAGATCGCCATCGTCCAACAGGAGCCGATTCTGTTCCACCGGTCGCTGGCCGAAAACATCGCCTATGCCCGGCCGAGCGCCACGCAAGCCGAGATCGAGCATGCGGCGCGGCTGGCCAGCGCGCACGACTTCATCGTCGATCTGCCGAAGGGCTACGGCACGCTGGTCGGCGAGCGCGGCGTGAAACTGTCGGGTGGCGAGCGCCAGCGCGTGGCGATCGCGCGGGCTTTCCTCGCCGATGCGCGGATCCTCATCCTGGACGAGGCGACGTCGAGCCTCGATTCGGAATCGGAGGTGCTGATCCAACAGGCGATGGAGCGCTTGATGGTCGGCCGTACGACGCTGGTCATCGCGCACCGGCTTTCAACGGTGCGGGCGCTGGACAGGCTTCTGGTGTTCGATCGCGGCCGCATCGTCGAAGAGGGTTCGCATGACCAACTGATCCGGCTGCAAGGCGGCATCTACCGCCGGCTGTTCGAGCGCCAGGCGCTCGAATTGACCAAAGGGCTGGCGATCTGACGGGTTACAGCGCCGCGTGTCTTAATGGACACGCGGCGCTGCCGCCTTTTCATCGCCTTCGTCATGTTCTATGTCTGCCGCTGAGCGCGGGGGCGTGTCTTGTCAATACGAAAACCATCCGGTACGCCCAGCCCATGACAGTTACCGTCCGTTTCGCCCCATCACCGACCGGCCGCATTCATATCGGCAATGCGCGCACCGCGCTGTTCAACTGGCTGTTCGCCATGAACAACAAGGGCCGCTTCATCCAGCGTTTCGACGACACCGACGTCGCGCGCTCGACGCAAGAATTCTCCGACGCCATTCTCTACGACCTGCATTGGCTGGGCATCTTTCCTGACGCCACGGAATACCAGTCACGGCGCTTCGAGATCTACGATGCGATGGTGGAGAAATTGAAGGCGGCGCGCCTTCTCTATGCCTGCTACGAAACCCCGGAAGAGCTCGATCTCAGGCGAAAGGTGCGCCGCACGCGCGGCCTGCCGCCGGTCTATGGTCGGGAGGCGCTGACGCTGACACCTGAGCAGGTCGCCGAATACCAGGCAGATGGCCGCCGGCCGCACTGGCGCTTTCTCCTGCCCAATTTCAGCAGTGATCCCTTAGCGCCGGAGCGCACCGAAATCCACTGGAACGATCTGGTGCGCGGCGAGGAAACCGTCGATCTTGCCTCGCTTTCCGATCCGGTTCTGCTGCGCGAGGACGGCACCTATCTCTACACTTTGCCTTCGGTGGTCGACGATATTGAGATGGGCATCAGCCATGTCATCCGCGGCGACGACCACGTCACCAATACCGGCGTGCAGATCGCGCTGTTCCAGGCGCTGGGTGCCGAGCCGCCGGTGTTCGGCCACCATAATCTCTTGACCACCGCATCGGGCGAGGGCCTGTCGAAGCGGAGCGGCGCGCTCTCGATCGAGAGCCTGCGCGAGACCGGCATCGAGCCGATGGCCGTCGCCTCGCTGGCCGTGCTTGTCGGCACCTCGGAAAATGTCGTGGCGGTGCCTGACATGGCCGAGCTTGCCCGGCGCTTCGATCCGGCCGCGACGTCGAAATCTGCCGCCAAGTTCGATCCGGACGAGCTCTTCGTGCTCAATCGCACACTGCTGCACCATATGCCGTTTTCCGAGGCGCGCGACCGACTGATCGTGCTCGGCATCTCCGGCGAACAGGCCGAGCCCTTCTGGCTGGCGGTGCGCGGCAATCTCGACAGGTTGGCCGATGCAGCGATCTGGTGGCGCACACTTCGCGACGGCCCGCAGGAGCAGCCGGACTTTTCCGATATCGACCGCGATTTCCTTCGCCAGGCGTTCGATCTTTTGCCGGAAGATCCCTGGAACGGGTCGGTCTGGAAGGAGTGGACGGGCAGGATCAGGGAAGCGACCGGCCGCAAGGGCAAGGCGCTGTTCATGCCGCTCAGGCTGGCGCTTACTGGACAGCCTTCGGGGCCGGAGCTTGCAGACCTGTTGCCGCTGCTGGGTCGGGAAGGAACGCTGGCCCGACGGCCCTGACCTTGCGCTGCTCCGGCGGCAGCAAGGTCGTCGGCAAGGGCTTTACGGCGAGACGCTTGATGGCTTCGCGATCGAGCCCGCCTTCGACATTGGCCAAAGTCTCGGGGTCGGCGCCTGGATCGGGTTTGGCGACCGGTACCGGAACGAACGGCGTGGTCTCCACGTCGGCCTCGGACTGCTCCGGGCTTGGCGGATTGCCGGCGACGATCTCGAAATTCCGTCCGGCGTTGCAGCCGCAGGCCGGCTGGCGCGATGTTTCGGGCTGCTTGTAGAGATAGGCGGTCGGCAGTTCGCTGTAGGGCCTGCCGGTTATCGAAGACGTCATGTCAGCCGAATCGTCACCAATGCCGCGCGTATAGAACACCTGCATCTCGGTGCCGGGGCAGCTCGAATCACAATTCTTCTGGTCGCGCTCGAAATCGCCCAGCGAGGCGGCGTTCGACATCGGGAAGAAATAGCCGTCGCAGGTGCGCACGCACATTGTGCGGAATTCGCCGCCAAGACGTGGCAGGTCCATGCCGTCTGGCCGATTGATCATGGCGCGGATACCGCGTTGTTCATCGGGATCGCTCGGCTCATCCAGCGCATCGGGCTGACTTCTGGCGTCGCCCAAAAGCCGATCGAGCAGATTTCCTTTGCCGTTTTCACGGTTCGCTTCGAGGACAGGGGCACGCCTCGAAGGCACGGCGCTGTCGCGGCATCCATTGGCGTCGAGCGAGGCCAGTATGCGCGCTCGATCACGTCGCGAGCCGCCGCCGGCGAGCTGCGCGCGCTTGACCTGCAGGGCATCGAGATTGGCGTTCATGCGGTCGAGCGTGGCCTCGAGTGCAGCGCATGCGTTGCGATTGCGGCCGACCAGCGAAAAGCCGCAGCCGGCGCTGTCGAACTGGCGGCTTGCCTTTGAAATCTGCTCGCGCTGCCGCATGATCGCGTCATCGTATTTCCTGAGCAGAGCCGGCTTGCCACCGCCGCCACGCGCAGCGGCCGCGAGATCGGTCTCCAACTGGCGGCAAACACGGGAGGCGGCCTGCGGCTCCGTGACGGCAAAGCTTGATAACGCCAGGGCACCGAGCAGTACGGCGGCATGCGTCAGCTTCCACCCTCCGCGCGTCATTCGTCTGAGCTCCGTTTACCCGACCGTCGAGAAAGCTACCGCGTTTGTGGTTAACTGTTTGTTCAGCTTACCGTGAAAGCCCGCTCTAGCCCAGATTTACGACCGCCTGCGCCTTGTGAGCTGCTTCGACCACGGCGAGCGCCGTCATGTTGACGACGCCGCGTGACGTCACCGACGGCGTCAAAATATGCGCCGGTTTGTCGGTGCCGAGCAGGATCGGCCCGACATGCAGCGCGTCCATCATCGTGCGCAGCGCGGTGAGCGTGATGTTCGCCGAATCGAGATTGGGGAACACCAGCAGATTGGCCTCGCCCTTCAGCCGCGAATGCGGATAGACGCGCTGGCGCAGCTCCTCCGACAGAGCCGAGTCGGCATGCATCTCGCCGTCGCATTGCAGGTCTGGCGCGATACGCGCCAGGATCGCCGCCGCTTGCCGCATCTTGAGCGCGCTTGGCGAATCGCGCGAGCCAAAATCCGAATGCGACAGCAGGGCGGCCTTGGGCTCGATGCCGAAGCGCTGGATTTCTTCGGCCGCCAGCACCGTCATCTCGGCGATCTCCTCGGCCGTCGGATCGACGGTGACATGGGTGTCGGTGAGGAAAATGATGCCGCGCTGCGAGATCAGCATGGAAAGCGTCGACAGGTCGTGATCCCTGATACCGGCGCGCGGGCCAATGATCAGGGTGACATTGCGCAAATGCCGCTCGAAACGTCCTTCCAGGCCGCAGACCATGGCGTCGGCGTCGCCACGCTTGAGGGCAAGTGCTGCGATCACCGTGTTGTCGGTGCGCACCATGGTGCGCGCGGCTTCCGTCGTCACGCCGCGCCGGCCGGCGAGCTCGATCAAAAGATCGACATAGTGGCGATAACGGGGATCGTCCTCCGGATTGATCAGGCCGAAGTCGACGCCCGGCTTGATGCGCAGCCCGTAGCGTTTCAGCCTGACCTCGATGACATGCGGTCGGCCGATCAGGATTGGCTCGGCTATGCCTTCTTCCAGCACTACTTGCGCGGCGCGCAGCACGCGCTCGTCCTCGCCGTCGGCATAGATGACGCGCTTGGCGTTCGATGTCTTGGCCATCGTGAACACCGGCTTCATGACCAGGCCGGAGCGGAAGACGAAGCGGTTCAGCGTGTCGATATAGACCGTCATATCGGTGATCGGCCGTGTTGCGACGCCGGTGTCGCAGGCGGCCTTGGCCACCGCCGGCGCGATGCGCAGGATCAGCCTGGGGTCGAAGGGCGAGGGGATCAGGAAATCGGGCCCGAAGATCGGCGTTTCGCCGGAATAGGCGCGGGCGGCGACATCGGATGGCTCTTCGCGGGCAAGGGCTGCGATCGCCCGCACCGCGGCCATCTTCATCTCTTCGTTGATGGCGCTGGCGCCGCAGTCCAGCGCGCCACGGAATATATAAGGAAAGCAGAGTACGTTGTTGACTTGATTGGGGAAATCCGAACGGCCGGTGCAGATCATCGCATCGGGCCGTGCAGCTCGTGCTACTTCCGGCATGATCTCGGGATTGGGGTTGGCCAGGGCCAGGATCAGCGGCTTTGGCGCCATGTTCTGGAGCAATTCCGGTTTCAGCACGCCGGCGGCCGAAAGACCCAGGAACACGTCGGCGCCGGGCAGCACATCGGCCAGCGTGCGCGCCTCGGTATCTTTCACGTAGGGGTCTTTCCAGCGGTCCATCTCGTCGACGCGGCCCTTGTAGGCGACGCCGAAACGGTCGGTGACCCAGATGTTTTCGACGCGCGCGCCGAGCAAAACCAGCAAGTTGAGGCAGGCAAGGGCCGCAGCTCCGGCGCCGGAGGTGACGATCTTGATGTCTGAGATCGTCTTGCCGGCGAACTCCAGCCCGTTGAGCACGGCGGCGGCGACGATGATCGCGGTGCCGTGCTGGTCGTCATGGAAGACCGGTATGGCCATGCGGGCCTTCAGCCGTTCCTCGACCTCGAAGCATTCGGGCGCCTTTATGTCCTCGAGGTTGATGCCGCCGAAGGTCGGCTCCAGCGCCGAGATCGTCTCGACCATGCGCTCGATGTCAGGCGCGTCGATCTCGATGTCGAAGACGTCGATGCCGGCGAACTTCTTGAACAGCACCGCCTTGCCTTCCATCACCGGCTTGGAGGCGAGCGGGCCGATATTGCCAAGACCGAGCACGGCCGAACCATTGGAGACGACGCCGACCAGATTGGCTCGCGCCGTGTAGTCAGCGGCGGTTGCTGGATTGTCGCGGATTTCCAAACAGGGCGCCGCGACGCCGGGCGAATAGGCAAGCGCCAGGTCGCGCTGGTTGCCGAGCGGCTTGGTTGCCTGGATTTCAAGCTTTCCAGGCCTTGGATGCTTGTGAAAATAGAGGGCGGCTTCGTCGAGGTCCGACCGGGCTGCTTTTTTGCTTTCGCCTTCCATACGGGCCTCCCTGCGATCCTACCTTGACGCCCTTTTAGCATGCAGCGTTGGTTTTTCACGATGCCAAATGACGCAACCGCCAATTAGGCGGAAGAATCATCAAAAACTCATCTATGTCAGATTGTTGCAATGAAATTCTCACCTGCCGTGTCGCGGCCGGCGCGGCTGTCATCGAGCGCCTCGCGCGGCCGGGTGGTCCGGTCAAGTCGCGTCTGGACGACCATCAAGAAGTCTCCAGACGCTATCGACAATGGTCGGCCGTGGCCGCCGTTTCGCAATCACGGCAAGTGGCCACGCTGGCAGCGATACGCCGGTGATCGGTGCATAGCGGACGCCCCGAAACATAAGGCGCTGTGTCGATCGTGGCAGCAGGGCCGCGCCCAAGCCGGCGGACACGAGCGAGAGCATGGTTAGTGCCCGCGTTGCCTCCTGGACGATCCGCACGTCGAGGCCAGCCTTGGTGAACGTGTCCATGATGCGGGCATGGAGCGCCGGGCCTTGTGCAGCCGGAAACATGATGAGCCCATGGTGGGCAATGTCCGCCAGCGTCACCCCGTGTGTCTGCCGGTCATCTGGCAGAACGGCGACGAGATCTTCAGCAGGATAGTCATGGACGTCGAGACGTTCGTCGGTCCCGAGCGGTGGATGCACGAAACCGACGTCGATCTCACTGCGCGACAACGCCGCAATCTGCTCATTGGTGGACGCCTCGATGAGCTTTGGACGGATGTCCGGATATTTCTCGCGAAGCCGAGACAGGAGATGCGGCAGATGCTCGTAGAGAGCCGCCGAAACGAAGCCGACCCTGATCTCGCCAGCTTCGCCGTCATGCGCTGCGCGGGCGATGTGAAGCGCCGAATCGGCGTGCCGCACGGATGCCCGAGCCTCGTCTACGAAGGCCGAGCCTGCGCGCGTCAGGGTTAGGCGGCGGTTGGCTCGCTCGAACAGCTTGACGCCGAGCTCCTTCTCCAGACGCCCGATCGATTGACTAAGCGGAGGCTGCGCCATGGCCAGCCGCAGGGCTGCACGCCCCATATGCAATTCCTCCGCAACAGCGAGGAAATGTCGCAAATGCCGAAGTTCCATATCTTGATGATATCAAAAATCATTGAACACGTCATCGATAGGATATCGAATAGCTGACAGTCTTTCCGGAACGCAATTGCGACCGGAGATATCATGATGTCCCACTTTACCGTCCTCCCCCTCGTGCTCACAGCAGCCATGATGGCCGCCGCTCCAGCATCGGCAGGAGTGCCGGATCTCGTCCGGGTCGACAGGTTCGTCGAACTTCGGACGGGCGAGCGCCTCTTCGTCCGGGAGGTGCGCCGTCCTGGCGCAGCGTCCGAAGCCAACTCCGCCGTCCTCCTCATCCATGGCGCACGCGTGCCCGGCGTTGCGTCCTTCGATCTGCCCGTTGCGGGCGGATCGCTTGCCGCCGACCTCGCGGCTGACGGGCATCTTGTCTATGTCCTGGATATTCGCGGCTACGGCGCATCGAGCCGCCCTGCGGCCATGAACAGGCCGCCCGACCAGTCCGCTCCTCTGATCCGCACCGAAGACGTCGTGGCGGATATTTCCGCAACGGTCGACGCCATCGCCAAATGGAGCGACGTTTCAAGGGTCAGCCTCGTCGGCTGGGCCACCGGCGGGCATTGGGCCGGCGCTTATGCCAGCCGGTTTCCGCAGACGGTTGATCGGCTCGTCCTCTACAACACCCTGTATGGAGGCTCAGACCGGCATCCCACCCTTGGTACCGGCTCGCCGCTTGAAAATCCCGACCGGCCTGGGACGTTTAGTATCCAATCGTTCGGCGGTTATCGGCTGAATACACGTGCGACCCTATTCAACGCCTGGGACGACAGCATCCCGGTCGCGGACAAGGCTCAGTGGCGCGATCCCGCGGTGACGGCGGCCTATGGTGATGCGGCACTCGCCTCCGACGAGACGGCGTCGACGCGCCAGCCGCCGAGTTTCCGGTCACCGAGCGGCGCCATGGCCGACAGCTTCGAACTGGCATTCGATCGCCGGCAATGGTCTGCCGCGGCACTCACCATGCCAGTGCTCGTCATCCGCTCCGGACGGGATTTCTAGAGCCGGCCGGAGGATGCGAAGACAATCGTAGACGAAGCACCAAAAGCGGAACGTCTGGACATCCCGGACGCCACGCACTTCGTCCATCTCGACCGCGAGGCCGCAGGACGGGGCGTGTTCCTCGACGCTGTGAAGCGGTTTCTCGGTCGCCCGGAGGGATGAACCATGAAGGGTCGTTCATGTGTCCTGCGGGAGCAGCAGCTGCACCAACAGTGTCATACTGGCCGCTCCTTGCGCCGCGCGATCAGAACGCGCTGACATAGGCGCCGCCGTCGACCGGTATGTTCTGCCCGGTCAGGTAGCCGGCATGGACCGAGCACAGGAAGGCGCAGATCTGGCCGAATTCCTCTGGCGTGCCGAGCCGCTTGGCCGGAACGTTGGCTGCTGCCTCGGTCTTGCGCGCGGCGGCGGCAGCCGGATCTTCGGGAGTGCCGGCTTCGTGCGGGGGGCGCAGCCGGTCGGTGTCGATCTTGCCCGGCAGCATGTTGTTGATCGTCACATTGCGGTCGATCACCGTCCGCGCCACGCCGGCAAGGAACGACGTCAGGCCGGCGCGTGCGCCGGACGACAGATCGAGGCCCGGAATGGGAACATAGACCGACAGCGAGGTGATGTTGACGATGCGGCCGAAGCCGCGCTCGGCCATGCCGTCGATCACAGCCTGAACCAGTTCGACCGGGGTCACCATATTCTGGGTGACGCCTTCGAGAATCTTTTCGCGGTCGAGCTCGCGGAAATCGCGAAACGGCGGTCCGCCATTGTTGTTGACGAGGATATCGGGATCGGGGCAGGCGGCAAGCAGCGCCTTCTGCACCTCGCGCTTCGACACGTCGCCGACGATCTCGGTCACCTTGACGCCAAATCTTTCGCGCAGTTCGGCGGCGGTCTTTGCCAGTTGGTCGGCGTTGCGCCCATTGATGACCAGATCACAGCCGGCCTCGGCCAGCGCCATGGCGCAGCCCCGCCCAAGGCCCTTGCCCGAAGCACAGACGATGGCCTTTTTTCCGCGTATACCGAGATCCATGGCGATTTCTCCTCTGATTTGCGCGGCAAACTAGCCCTTTGGCTGGACCAATCGCAACCGTCATACGGTTGTTGCATGAATCGGGGCATAGCCAACGCGAAAGCAACGGTGAGAATCCCATGCCTGGCGCAGAGCCCCGCACTTTCCGCAGCATGTTCATCTCCGACGTCCATCTCGGATCGAAGGCTGCTAAGGCCGAGTTCCTGATCGATTTCCTGCGCCATCACGACGCCGATATCATCTATCTCGTCGGCGATATCGTCGACGGCTGGCGGCTGAGACGGAGCTGGCACTGGCCACAGAGCCACAATGACGTCGTCCAGAAATTGCTGCGCAAGGCACGCAAGGGCGCCACCATCACCTACATCGCCGGCAATCACGACGAGTTCGCGCGCCAGTTCCAGGGCGTGCATTTCGGCGGCATCGTCGTCGCCGATCGCGCCACCCACGAGACCGCCGACGGCAAACGTTTTCTTGTCATCCATGGCGACCAGTTCGATACCGTCGTCCACAATGCGCGCTGGCTCGCCTATCTCGGCGACTACGCCTATGACGGGGCCATGCTCGTCAACCGCGTGGTGACGCGGCTTCGCCAACTGCTTGGCCTGCCTTACTGGTCGTTTTCGTCCTGGGCCAAGGTCAACGTCAAAAAGGCGGTGAATTTCATCGGATCGTTCCAGACCATGCTGACCGAGGAAGCGCGCCGTTCGCATGTCGACGGCGTGATCTGCGGTCACATCCACCACGCCGCGATCGAAAACTACGAGGATGTGCAGTATATCAACACCGGCGACTGGGTGGAGAGCTGCACCGCGGTGGTCGAACATTTCGACGGCCAGATGGAGATCCTGCACTGGGCGCACGTCCTGCCGGAGGCGCCGGTCGGCAGCGAGCTGCTGGTGCCGATCGACATCAAGGGCAGGGCGGTCCAGGCGGCCTGACCAACCCGACCTCAACTCCCTCTAATCGATTAGTCCACGCGGTTCCGCCGACTTTTTCAGCATGTTATGAGATTGCGTGCGCTGCAGGCCGACTCAGCCCAACGGAGCGCCGACGGATTGCCCGCTGATGTCCTCCCTGCCGCCGCTTTCACCTGAACAGCTCGTCAAGCCGCGTCATTTCGAACTGCGCATGGGCCTGATTTTCTTCACGCTTTTCGTGCCGCTGGGGACGCATTTGCCATATTTCCCGCTGTGGCTGCAGGCGGAAGGTTTTGATGCCGAGCAGATAGCGGTCATTCTCGCAGCACCAATGTTCCTGCGTGTGGTGACGACGCCATTGCTGACGGCACTGGCAGACAGGGCGAGCGACCGCGCCCACGTCTATGTCGCGCTGATGGCCGCATCGCTGGCGCTGTCCGCGGGTTATTTCCTGACGCCGACCTACGCCATCGTGCTCGCCGTCTCGCTGGCGCTCGCTGTCGTCTGGACGCCGCATTCGCCGATCGCCGATTCGCTGGCGCTGTCGGGGGTGCGCCGCTTCGGCTCCAACTACGCAAGCATGCGCAAATGGGGATCGATCTCCTATCTGTGCGCAAATCTTGCGGGCGGTTTCATCCTGTCGCGGACCGGCGCCCAGGCTGTTCCGATGATCATTTTCGTGGCGTTTGGCGCTGCACTTGTCGTCGGACTGATCGCGCCGCGGCTCGGCCCCCCCCGCCGTGCTTCGCCGCTTTCGGCGACCGACATTCAGCAATCGGCACCAAAACTCCTCAACGCCTATTTCCTGTATTTCTCCATCGGCGTCGGCGTCATCACCGCCAGCCACGCATTTCTCTACGGCTTCGTGTCGATCTACTGGAAATCGATCGGCATCGGCGATCAGGTTGTCGGGCTGCTTTGGGGTTGGGGTGTGGTGGCCGAGATCGGCATGTTCATGATCTTCACCCGGGTTTTCGGCTCCTTCTCGGTCGTGTCGATCATGGTGATGGCCGGAATAGGCGCGATCGTGCGCTGGATTGCCTTCCCCTTGGTCTGGCCGCTCGGCCTTGGGGTTGCCGGATTTTTCGCAGTCCAGACGCTGCACGCGGTTTCCGTGGCGCTGGTCCTGATCGGCTTGCAAAAAATGATCGGCGAGACGGTCGCGGAGGAACGCACCGGGGCCGCTCAAGGCATCGCCTATTTCTCCAACGGCTTTTTCACGGCCGTGGTGACGCTCATGTCCGGCCCTCTCTATGACCGCTTCGGCGTGGATGGGTTTTTTGCCATGATCCCGATCGCTCTGATCGGCTTGGCGCTGATCGGATTTGCAGCGCGTTCAGCCCCACAGCGCCGTATCGGGCGGTGACACCAGCGAACCTTGGTAGACGAGACCGGGAACACGGTCGCGGGCAAGCAGCAGCGGACCGTCGAGATCGACGAAATCGGCATCCTGCGCCAACAGCACGGCCGGCGCCATGGCAAGCGACGTGCCGACCATGCAGCCGACCATGACGCCAAAACCCAGTTCACGGGCGCGGTCGCGAAGGACGAGGGCTGCGGTCAAGCCGCCAGACTTGTCGAGCTTGATGTTGACGGCGTCGTAGAGGCCGACAAGCGAGGCAAGGCCCTCTGCCTCATGCACGCTTTCATCGGCGCAGATCGGCACCGGATGCGCGATGTGGCGAAGGATGCCGTCACGGCCCGCAGGCAGCGGCTGTTCGATCAGCGCGATGCCGTGCTCGGCGGCAAAGGCCAGGTTTGCAATGACATTGTCGTCCGTCCAGCCCTCATTGGCGTCCAGTATGATACGGCTCGCCGGTGCTGCCTCTCTTACCGCGCGGATGCGGGCCATATCGTTGTCGCCGCCGATCTTGACCTTGAGCAGCGGCCGCGCGGCATTGGCGCGGGCCTGCGCCGCCATCGCTTCGGGCTCGCCGAGCGACAGCGTGTAGGCCGTCTCGATCGCCCTCGGCGGAGCCGCGCAGATGCTGGAGGCGACCGGCTTGCCTGTGATCTTCGCCTCCAGGTCCCACAGCGCGCAGTCGATGGCGTTGCGCGCCGCACCTGCCGGCATGGCGTCGAGCAGCGCGGCCCGGCTGATGCCGTCTTCAATCTGCTCTCGCATCGCCTCGATTGCATCGCGAACACCGTCCATGGTCTCGCCGTAGCGCCTGTAGGGGACGCATTCGCCCCGCCCGCTATGCTCGGCTTGGCTGATAGTGCAAGCGATCACCTCGGCCTCGGTCTTCGAGCCGCGCGAAATGGTGAAGGTTCCGGCGATGGGAAAGCGCTCGGACTCGACCGAAATGACACGCGCCATATTTTTCTGCTCCGGCTGTGCGACAACGAGCTTGTCGGCAAATCGACAGGTGGGTTCCGTCAGGTTAAACAGATTGGCCCGTCAGGCTAAACAGGACGCCATGTTGACCATCCGCAAACGCTTCGCAAGCGGCAAGACCGCCAGGGAGGCCGACCATCAGCCGCGCGTCGCGGTCGGTGAGGAGGGCGGCGTTCTGGGCTGCGCCTTCTCCGGAAACTGGACGACGCGCACCGTGACGCTGGTCGACGCCGAGATGCGCAAGATCGAGAAGCGCAGCGGTTTCCAGACGCTAGCGCTCGACCTTTCGCATATCGAGAAGATGGATACCGCCGGGGCCTGGCTGATCGACCGCCTGGTCAGCGCGTTCGAAAAGAAAGGCGTCGAGATCAGGCTGGAAGGGCAAAGCGAGATCGCCTCGATCCTGCTCGGCGCCGTTGGCGACGCAGTTCGGCGCGAGCCCGATTCCGGCGGCGCAAAGCCGCCCAACATCATCATTCGCGCGCTCGAGGCGGTTGGCCGGCGCGTCTATGAAATGCGCGACGATTTCCTGTCCTCGATGAACATATTGGGCGCCACTATACGCGGCTCGCAGATGAAGCTCGGCCGCGGCCATGCGGTCAATCCGGCGGCGATCTTCAACCAGATCGATCGCATGGGCGTCGGCGCCATCCCGGTGGTCGTGCTGATGTCGGCCATCGTCGGCGCGATCGTCGCCCAGCAAGGCGCCTACCAGCTCAGCTATTTCGGCGCCGATATCTTCGTCGTCGATCTGGTCGGCGTGCTGATCCTGCGCGAACTCGGCGTGCTGATGACCGCGATCATGATCGCCGGCCGTTCGGGCAGCGCCATCACGGCTGAAATCGGCTCGATGAAAATGCGCGAGGAGGTCGACGCGCTGAAGGTCATCGGGCTCAATCCGATCGGGGTGCTGGTGTTTCCGCGGCTGGTCGCGCTGGTGATCGCGCTGCCTTGCCTGACGATCATCGCCAATTTCGCCGCACTTGGCGGCGGCATTGCGGCGGCGTGGCTCTATTCCGACATCGCACCGGCCGCGTTCATCGACCGGTTGCGCGTCGCTATCGATCTCAGCACCATCTTTGCCGGGCTGATCAAGGCGCCGTTCATGGCCATGATCATCGGCACGATCGCGTCGGTCGAAGGCATGAAGGTTGGCGGCAGCGCCGAATCGCTGGGACAGCACGTGACCGCTTCGGTGGTGAAGTCGATCTTCGTGGTCATCATCCTCGATGGGCTTTTCGCCATGTTCTACGCGGCGATCGAGTTCTGACATGGCGACGCAAGGCAGCACAAAGGCGACTGGGGTTGCGGAAGGGGCCAGCGAAGATGAGATCGTGCTTTCCGCGCACGACATCACCGTATCCTTCGGCGACAAGGTCATTCTCGACAGATTGTCGCTCGATATCAGGCGCGGCGAGATCCTCGGCTTTGTCGGCGCCTCCGGCGCCGGCAAGTCGGTTCTCCTGCGCACCATCCTTGGCCTGGTGCACAAACAGTCGGGAACGATCAAGCTGTTCGGCGTCGATGTCGAAAAGGCGAGCGAGAGGGAGCGTCTTCGCATCGACATGCGCCTTGGCGTCCTCTTTCAGCACGGCGCGCTGTTTTCGGCGCTCACGGTTCTTGAGAACGTGCAGGTGCCGATGCGCGAATATCTCGATCTGCCCAGAAAGCTGATGGACGAGCTGGCGATGCTCAAGGTCGAACTGGTCGGGTTGCCGCCGGATGCGGCGCAGAAATTCCCGTCCGAGCTTTCCGGCGGCATGATCAAGCGTGCGGCGCTGGCGCGCGCGCTGGCGCTCGACCCCGACATCGTGTTCCTCGACGAACCGACATCCGGCCTCGATCCGATCAGCGCGGCTGAGTTCGACGAACTGGTCGTCAAGCTGCGCGATACTATGGATCTGACCGTATACATGGTCACGCACGATCTCGACACGCTGTTCACCGCTTGTGACCGGGTGGCCGTGCTCGGCAACAAGAAAGTGCTGGTCGAAGGCACGATCGACGACATGCTCAGAAGCGAGGAACCCTGGGTGAAATCCTATTTCCGCGGAAAACGTGCGCGGCAACTTGATCTTGCGGCGCGCGCATAGCCATAAGTGGGTAAATGGAAACCAGAGCCAACTACGTCATTGTCGGCATTTTCACGCTAGCCGCGATCCTGGCGGCATTCGCGTTCGTCTATTGGACGGCCGCGATTGGCGACAGGGGTGAGACGGCGATGCTGCGGGTGCGCATTCCGGGATCGGCTTCCGGCCTCGGTCGCGGCAGTTTCGTGCTGTTCAACGGCGTCAGGGTTGGGGATGTCAGGCGCGTCTATATCGACGTCGACAATCCGACCGCCGCCATCGCCGACACCGAAATAGACCGCATGACGCCGATCACCAAATCGACTCAGGCCGATATCGGCCTTGCCGGCCTCACCGGCCAGGCCAATATCGAACTCAAGGGCGCCGACCCCAAGGAAGCGAAGCTTCTCGACCAGGCGGAAGCGGAGGGCAAGGTCGCCGAGATCGTCGCCAATCCGTCGGCGGTCACCAACCTGTTGCAGACGGCGCAGAACATCTTCACCCGCGCCGATACGGTTCTCACCCAGCTCGAAGGCTTTACCAAGGACGTTCGCGGGCCGCTGACGCAGACGGTCAACAACGTGCAGACCTTCTCCGATGCGCTGGCCAAGAATTCCGACGGCATCGACAAATTCCTCGCCAGCGTTAGTTCGCTGTCGGACGAGTTGAGAGGGGTCTCAGGCAAGCTCGACGGCACGTTGAAGGCGGCGGAAGGGCTGCTCAACGCCGTCGACAAGGACCAGATCAAGAGCATCGTCGCCAATGTCGATACGGTGACCACGAATCTGAAGGAAACCTCGAAGCAGTTCGACAGGGTCGTCAGGAATGTCGACACCGCGGTGGGATCGATCAACGATTTCGCCCAAAGAACGCAAGGCACGCTGGCCAAGGTCGACGGCGTTCTCGACGGCATTGATCCGGCACAGGTTCGCACCGCGCTGGCCAACATTCAGAAGGCCAGCGAAAACGCCAACGAGGCTGCCGCCGACATCGCCAAGGTGACCAACAAATTCGCCAACCGCGCCGACGATATCGACCAGACGATCAAGGACGCGCAGCAGCTCGCGGAGCGCCTCAACGACGCTTCGGTGCGCGTCGACGGCATCCTCGCCAAAGTCGATACATTGCTCGGCTCGGGCCAGGCCGACGGGATGATAGCCGATGCCAGGAATACGCTGAGATCGTTCAAGCAGGTCGCCGACACGCTGAACGCCCGCCTCGGCACCATCACCGACAATCTGGCGCGATTCTCAGGTCAGGGCCTGCAGAATGTCGAAGCGCTGGTCCAGGACAGCCGCCGTTCGATCACCCGCATCGAAGAGGCGGTGACGGATCTCAGCCGCAACCCGCAGCGGATCCTGTCAGGCGGCGAAGGCGAGGTCCGGCAATTCGACGGCAGGGTGCGGCGTTGACTTCGGCTTTCGCCCGCCCCAAGAACAGCAGGCAAGTGCGCTACGGATGTGGATTGCTCATACGATTCGGGGACAACGGGGATCGCGTGTGAAGTCGGTCGTGCTTAAATTGGGCGGGGTCAAATCGGGCGGGCTCAAAGCGGGAGTGGCACTGCTTACGCTTTCGCTAGCCAGTTGCGCGTTTTTGCCGGGCGGCGGGCCGGCGCCCCTGGACACATTCGAACTGTCGGCACCGCCGCTCGATGCGCGCGGCCACAGCCGCCGCCAGATTCTCATCGCCCAGCCTTCCGCGCTCAAGGCGCTGGACAGCCAGAACATCGTCATCAAGCCGACCGTGCGTTCGATCCAGTACCTCAAGGGCGCGCAATGGGCCGATCGGCTGCCGCTGATCGTGCAGGCGCGGTTGGCCGAGACATTCCAGCGCTCGGGCAGCTTCGCCGGTGTCGGCAAGCCGGGCGAGGGGCTGGCGATCGACTACCAGGTGATCGTCGAGGTCCGTGCCTTCGAAGTCCGGGTCGACGGCGGCGAGCATGCCGAGGTCGACCTGTTCGTGCGGATACTGAACGACCGCAATGGCGAGGTACGCGCCTCAAAGAGCTTTACCGCGAGCGCGCCCGTCTCGGGCAGCGGCAATCAGGCCTATGTCGGCGCGCTCGACGCTGCGTTCGGCGACGCCGCCAAGGACATCGTTCGCTGGACCGATTCGGTGATCTGACACAGCCAGGGACGCCGGGCGCAGCTACTTGGCGGCGGCATGATGGTCAACAGGTTCCTTTGATTGCGACCACCGTGCGAAAACTCGGTAGTCGACGACAGTCGGTTTCGGGTGGTTTCCCGACATCCATGTGGCCGCTAAGATAGAGCAATGCGTGAACCGGATTTCCAATTGGACGGGTGGTGCCTGGATGATGGCGAGGAATATCGTCAGGCGTCGCCGGACACATTCTGGATACCCGATTCGCATGAACGAGAAGGATTGCAACCGGGAGATCACGCGAAACTGATCTTTCGAATTTCGGTCGATGATGAGAATGAACCCGTCGCCGTAGAGCGCATGTGGGTGCTGGTGCGCGAGCGGATCGACGGAGCCTACTTGGGGGTCCTCAATAACGATCCGTATGCAGTTGCTCAGAATGATGAGCTTTGGAGTGGGATTGAGTTACCGTTTTCCGCCCGTCATGTGATCGATATTCGCGAACGTGGCGAGGAAACCATTGCCTTGGCCGCACAAACACCGAAGAAGCGTTGGCCTCAAACGTGATCGCGGTCTCATGTCTGCAACGGGTCCGATAGCAGTCGCCAACATGAAGGTCTGCGGCCCCGGTTCCAAAAAATCCTAACTTGTTGTCGGATCGGTCAAGCCGCGTTCGTCCTTGGCATGGATCGACACTCCAACCATAGGGATAGATGATATGCTCAGTACCGTACGCCTGCACCGCGTTCTGGCAACCAGCCCAGAAAAAGTCTATCGCGCATTCCTTGAGGCGGACGCGCTTGCGAAATGGCTACCGCCCAACGGCTTTACCTGCACGGTCTATCATCTGGAACCCAAAGTCGGCGGCACATTCAAAATGTCGTTCCGCAACTTCACAACCGACAAAAGCCACGCGTTTGGCGGTGAATATGTCGAGCTCGTTCCTGGCGAACGCCTGCGCTATACGGACAAGTTCGACGATCCTAACTTGCCCGGTGAGATGCAGGTGACAGTGATCTTGAAGAAAGTATCGGTCGGCACGGAGCTGGATATCACGCAGGCAGGTGTTCCGGACGTCATTCCAGCTGAGGCTTGTTATCTCGGTTGGCAGGAGTCGCTGCGAAACCTGGCAAGGCTCGTCGAGCCGGAGATCAATCAATAGAGCATCATCCCGAGGACGTCGGCACTGCATAAAAAAGGCGGGAACATCTCCCGCCTTTCTTGTTTCGTTTATCGCCTGATCAATGCAGGCGGCCGCTTGCATGCGCCAGCATCGTGTAAACCTTGCCGGTGTCCGACGTCAGGTAGGTCTGCGCCATCATGTTGTCGCGGTCGTTGCGCGACACGTCCTTGAGCAGCTTTTCGAAATCATCGCAGTAACGGTCGACGGCGGCACGGAACTCCGCCTCCATCTGATATTTGCGGCGGATCTCATCGAAAGTCTGCTGGCCCTTCAGCGTGTAGAGACGCCGCGTGAACACGTCACGCTCGCCGCGCCGGTAGCGGTTCCACAACTCGATCGAGGCATCGTGATCGATGGCGCGGGCGATGTCGACGGAAAGCGAGTTGAGTGACTCCACGACATGAAGCGGCGAGCGCTGGGCAGGGGCCGAGCGTGGCGCTTCCGACGGCGCGGGCTTGGCGGCCTCTTCGCGCGACGCCCCAGTTAAGAGATCGCGCACCCAGCCGCCTTGCGGCGTACGGCCATTGGGGTCGCGCTGGCGCTGCGCCGTCTCAGCCGGGCGTTCCAGGTCGAGCGTGCCGCGCAGTGCGGTGTCACCCGATGGCGCCTGCGGGGCACGAGGTTCCGGTTGCGGGGCCGGAGGACGGCGCTGCGGTTCAGCGGCGCGCGCGGCAGGCGCTTGCGGTGCCGGACGCAGGTTGCGCGGCTCCGAGGTGTCGGTGCTGCGGCCCGATTTCGCAACGATATCCGAGAGTTCCTTCAGCGCGTTGATCTGCTCGGAAACGGCGCGGCGGATGGCCGTGGTCGATTCCTTTGCCTCTTCCGGCATCTCGATGACGCCTTTCTTAAGCTCGGCGCGGGTGAGGTCGAGCTCGCTCTTGATCGAGCCGGCGGTGCGCCGCATCTCCTCGGTCGCGTCGGCAAAGCGCTTCGTTGCCGAATCGACGACGTCGGAAATGGCGGCACGGATCTTGTCCGCCGACTCCAGCGTCTTGCCTTCGGCGTTCTGCAACGTCTGGCCGACCAGCGTCTCGAACGAGCGCATGACCTTTTCGAGATCCTCCGACTTCTTGACCAGGCCGACGGCGAGGTCCTCCAGCGACGACTGTCTCTCGAGCGTGTGTTCGAGGTTGCTCTGGGCCGAACTCAACAGGTCCGAAGCACTGGACAGCAGACGGCTGTGCTCGTCGAACTTGGTGGCAATCGAGGCGACCTCGCGCAAGGTGGAAGACGACAATTCGGTAAGCCGCGTCGTGTTCGAATCGACCAGGCGCGCCGAGCTAGCGAAGGTCTGCGCGGCTTTTTCCGTTGTCGCCGCAAAGCTTTGCGTGCTGCCGGTCAGGCGTTCGTCGACCTGGCCGAGATTGGCCGCCGCCTGCTCGATCAACTGACCGAGCTGCGAGCTCGAGGTGCTCATACGGCCGATGAGATCGGCGACACTGTCGGCGAGCGTCGAGCGTGCGCCTTCGACGGCCGACAATGTTTCGGCGGTGCGGCTGGCGAGCGCGTCGACCAAGGCGGCGTTTTCGCTGCGCAACTTCTCGGTCGCGCGCTCGGTAACCTCTTCCATGCTCTTTTGCAGCTCCGAGCCGCCCTGGGCGAAACGCTCGACCAGCGGCCGTGCCGTTTCGTCGAGGATTTTCGAGATCTCGGCCGAACGTGCCGCAAGCATGGTGTTGAGCTCGCGGGTGTTGGTGCCGATGGTCTTCGCGGCGTCGTTGGTGCTCTGGCCGATATGCTGGCCGACCGCGGTGAAGGTTTCGGCAATCGCGTTGGCGCGCGAAATGAGTTGCGCCTCGGCAGTCGAAACCTGCTCGTTGAGCTTCTGGCCTATCGTCTCGGTGGTGTAGACGAGACGGTTTTCGACGCCGGCAACCTGCTCCTCGACACGAGCCGCCGCCGCTGCTGCGCTGGATGCCAGGCGCTCGTCGGCGCCGGCCAGCGCCTGCTCGATTTCGCGGGCGTGGACGGCAAGTTCCTGACCGGTCAGCCTCGCACGTTCGGCAACCCGCTGCTCGGTGTTGGCAAATGCCCCGACGATGTTCTCGGTATGCTCTCCGATCGTCGACGAGCTGTCGGCGATGCGGGACACCAGACGGTGATCCGCCTCGTCGAAGATACGGCCGATCTCGGATGCGCGGGCCGACAGCGCTTCCGAACCTTCGGCAATACGCGACATCAGCTGCTGGTCGGCGGCATCGAAAATGCGGCCAAGGTCGGATGCCCGCGCCGCGAGCGCCTCGGCCGATTCGCCGATGCGCACGCCGAGCCGTTCGTCGGCGCCTTCGAAATTGCGCAAGATGTCGCCGGCGCGCGCGGCCAACGACTGCGCCGTTTCGACCGCGCGGGCCACGAGCTTCTGGTCCGCCGCATCGAATGTGCCGGCGATCTCGCTGGCACGGGCTGCCAGCTGATCGGCCGTTTCCTGGGCGCGCGCCAGCAAGGAGTTCGATGTATCGTCGACACGGGCCATGATGGTGCTCGATGTGTCTTCGGCGCGGGCAATGAGCGCGCTCGACGTATCCTCGGCACGTGCGGCGAGGCGGCGATCCGCCTCCTCGAAGGTGCGGGCGATATCCTCCGCCCTGGCGAGCAAGGCCGCCGAGGTCTGCTCGGCACGTTCGGCGATCTTGCGATCGGCGTCGCTGAACGCAGCACCCGCCTGCTCATGCAGCGCGCTGGTGACTTCCATGACCTTTTCACGCAGCGCTCCCGCAACGAAGACGGCGCTCTTTTCGAGCACGTTGCGGACGTTGTCGACACCGGTCGACAACGCACGCTCCATGGTTCCGGCGCGCTCCTCGATGATGCCGGTCTGCCGGCTGAACGCCTGCTCGATTTTTTCGACGTCGGCGGCGATTGCCGCGGAAATATCGGTGCTCCTGGCGGCGATCTGGTCGATATGGCCGGACAGCGAACGGTCGACATCCTTGCGGGTGTCGGCGAGCTTGGAGAGATCGTCCTCCAGCGCACGGGTCAGCGCGTCGCGGCCTTCGGCCAGCTTTCCGACATGGCCGGCGATGATGTCGTCTACGTCGCTGCGGCTCGCTGCAATTTTCTGCAGGTCTGCTTCCAGCGCACGTCTGAGGATGTCGCGGCCTTCGGCCAGTTTCTCGACCTGGCCGGCAACCAGCCCGTCGATGCTCGACCGGCTTTCCGCCAGCTTGGCGAGATCGTCTTCGAGCGCCTTGGAGAGGATCGAGCGGTCCTCGATCAGCTTCTCGGCATGGCTGTTTACAAGACCGTTGACGCTGCCGAGATCGGCCTCCAGGGCCCGCGTAAACTGTGCACGATTGTCGGTCAGTTGCTGGGACTGATCGGCGACGACACCCTTGATCGTATTGAGGTCTGCTTCCAGCGCACGTCTAAGGATGTCGCGGCCCTCGGATAGCTTCTCGACCTGGCCGGCAACCAACCCGTCGATGCTCGACCGGCTTTCCGCTAGCTTCGCGAGATCGTCTTCGAGCGCCTTGGACAGGGTCGAGCGGTTTTCCGCCAGCTTTTCGGACTGACTTGATATGACGTCCTTGATCGTGTTGAGATCGGCTTCCAGCGCACGTCTGAGGATGTCGCGACCTTCGGCTAGCTTCTCGACCTGGCCGGCAACCAGCCCGTCGATGCTCGACCGGCTTTCCGCCAGCTTGGCGAGATCGTCTTCGAGCGCCTTGGACAGGGTCGAGCGGTCTTCCGCCAGCTTTTCGGACTGACCTGATATGACGTCCTTGATCGTGTTGAGATCGGCTTCCAGCGCGCGCTTGAGTATGTCGCGGCCTTCGGCCAACTTCTCGACCTGGCCGGTAACCAGACCATCGATGCTCGACCGGCTTTCGGCCAGTTTCGCGAGGTCGTCTTCGAGCGCCTTCGACAGGGTCGAACGGTCCTCTGCGAGCCTGTTCATGTGATCGGAGATAAGGCCATTCACGCTCTGCAGGTCGATTTCCAACGCGCTTGAGAGCTGACCACGGTCTTCCGCCAGCTTTTCCGACTGGCTCGATATGACGTCTTTGATCGTGTTGAGATCGGATTCAAGCGCGCGCTTGAGGATGTCGCGGCCTTCGGCCAGCTTCTCGACCTGGCCGGCGACCAGCCCGTCGATGCTCGACCGGCTGTCCGCCAATTTGGCGAGGTCAGCCTCGAGCGTCTGCGAAAGCAGGCTGCGATCGTCGGCGAGCCTGCCCGAATGTTGCTCGATCAGGCCCCTGATGCCGGACAGGTCGTTTTCAAGCGAACGCGAAAGCTCGGTGCGGTCTTCCGCCAGTTTGGCGGAATGGTTCTCGATGAGACCCTTGATGCCGACGATGTCGCTTTCCAGCGCCTTGGCGAGGATGGCGCGACCTTCGGCGATCTTCTCGACCTGACCGGCGACCAGGCCGTCGATGCTGGCGCGGCTGTCGGCCAGCTTGCCGAGATCGGCCTCGAGAGCGCGTGAAAGAATGCTGCGGCCTTCGGCCAGCTTGCCAACATGGCCGGCAACCATTTCATCAATGATCGTGCGGGCTTGCACAAGTTTTCCGGAGTCTTCGTTCAAGGCCTGTGAAAGCCTGTTACGGCCCTCTTCGAGGCTTTCGAGATGGCTGCCGAGCGAAGCATCGATGGTGGCCCGCGACTCGTTGACCTTGCGCAGATCCTCTTCGAGCGCGCGCGAGATCAGGCTGCGACCTTCGGCAAGCTTCTGCACCTGATCGGTGACAGCCGCGTCGATGCCGGCGCGGCTTTCGGCGAATTTCGCCAGATCGGCCTGCATTGCCGCCGCCATGCGTTCGCGGCTTTCGGAAAGCTTGCGGCTGTGGTTCTCGACGGCTTCCTCGATGCCGACGCGGGCATCGGCAAGCCGCTGGATATCGGCATCGAAGGAGCGTGACACCACATGACGAGCCGCTTCCATGCGCCCGGCGAAATCGCCGGCGCGTGCTTCAAGCATGGACGAGGTCGACGAAACGATATCGGCCATGTCGGCGCCGATCTGGGTCTTGCCCTGATCGATCATCGCCGACAGCGTCTCCTTGCTTTCCTGGAAGGTGTGGGCGATTTCGCGCGCGCGCTCGACCAGGGTCTCGTTGATCTGGCGTGCACGGGCCTCGAGCGCGGCGTTGAGCTTCTGGGTGCCGGTGTCCAGCGCTTCGGCGCGGGTCTGGAACTCACTAATCAGCGTCTGGCCGCGTTCGGCCAGCGTCCGCTCAATGCCGTTAAGGCTGGCTTCAAATTCGGAGTTGAGCGTGCGCGCGGCGCCGCCGAGCAGCGACACCATGCCGGAGGTCCGATCGTCGAGCAGATCGGTCAGCGACCGGGTGAGGCCGTCGGTCGTGTCCGTCAGCTTGGCGATGCGTGTATCGAGAAGGCTGGCGAAGGCTTCGCCGGAGGTCGACAGCCGGTCCGTGATCGATTCGAGCCGGCCTTCCACCGAATCGAAGATCGACATCGAGCTCTGGTTGATCCTGTCGATCAGCGTGTCGCCGGAATTGGTGATGGTCATCGACAGGTTGGTCGAGGCGTTGAGAATGCTGTCGCGAATGATGTCGCTGGCAGCCCCGATTTCGTCCTTCAGCGTCTCATGCGCGCCGGTGATCGAGGCGCGCACGCGTTCGGCGTGGGTGACCACCGCTTCGCGCTCGCTGCCCAGCCCGTCGACAAGCGAACGGATGCGGGATTCATTCTCCGAGTAGGAGCGTTCGATCTGGTTGACTTCGCTGTGGACCAGGGTTTCGAGTTCGACGGCTCGCGCAAGCGTGCGCTCGATGCCTTCACCCATGGCCGCCACCTCGCGGCGAACGGCCTGCCCGATCATCATGACACGATCCTGGGCGATATTTTCCGGCTCGGTCAGGCGGAAGGCCACTTCCGTCATCGACTGAGCGGCAATGCGCATTTCCTGGGCGCGGCGAATCATGGCTGCAAACGCCCAGAACAGGAGGACGGGTAGGATCGCAGCGACCGCCAGGCCGATCAGTTCAGGACGGGCGAAAAACTGGTCGGGCGTGCGGATTTGCCAGATGCCAGGTCCAAACAGCAGATTGGCCAGCGCACCGGCGCCCGCGATCCAGGCGAGCGAAACGAGCGCAACGACCCAGTAGATCGTGTTCGAGGCACGCCGATTGAGGGTGTGCAGCAGCGTTTTGTAATCTTTTTGAAGAGGGTCATTGGCTGGTGTGAAACCGGCCGGCTGCTGGCTATTGCGCGTTTCCACAGGGCGCAGTTCAGCCAGCTTGGCCTTTGCCGCGGGCTTTGCTTTCTGGTCTTGGGCTTTCTGGTCCTGGTTGGCGGCAGGCTCCGCCTTCTGGCTCTGGTTGGCTAAAGGCTCGGCATTCTGGCCTTGGTTGGCGACAGGCTCGGCATTCTGGTTACGGCCTTCGCGTGCCAACTCGTCGGCAGCCTGCGATATCTGCGCTTCCAGGTCTTCCATCGACGCCGCGATGTCGAGGTCGCCGCCGGCATCCCCGCTCAGGTCGATATCAAGCGCTTTTTCGAGTTCCCTGGCTACGTCGCTATCGAGCGTTCTTGTCGTCGTTGTTTTCTTCGCCATGCCTTCGCTACCCTGTACAAGCTGCCGCGGGACTTATTGATTCTGCTTGTCGTGTCCCACGCAAGAGGCTGAAAATGGACCTGTCGTATCGTAATGACACACCGGGGTAAAGAAAACATGCATTCGGCGCGATACGTAAAACTTTAAATATAAGGTTAACAGAACTGTGATTCCGGCGCCGTTATCGCAACATTTTTCCGGGCCAATCATTAACCCGCCGTCCACAGGATGCGCCTATTTTTTTCGGCAGTCGAACAATGGAGTTGCAGATTCATGCGTGGCGAAAACGGCATTGCCTTCTCGATGCCCGGCGGCGACGTATCGGGAACGGCCGGGTCGCGGCCGGTGGACCTGGCGCATCTCGCGCGCCAGACGATGGGCGACCGCAGCCTCGAGCAGGAGGTGCTGGCGCTGTTCGTGCAGCAGGCGCTGTCCGTTCGCGACAAGATCGTCGACGCCGATGTGAGGCAACGACTGCTTCTGGCGCACGGGCTGAAGGGCTCGGCGCGCGGCATCGGCGCCTTCGCCATTGCCGATTGCGCCAGCGCGATCGAACTTCAGCCTGAAGATACCAATACCCTCAAGCGGCTTGGCTCGCTGATCGAAGAAGTCCGCGATTTCGTCGCCGCCATCAGCCGTTAAACCCATTTCCGAAAAAAACGGCATAGAGCGCCGCTTTTGCGCGGCAGTTGACTTGTCTGCCGGAGTGATTATCTCGGCTGAGACTCCCTTCAGGTGACAAATGACCAAGCTGACCTTCATCGCCCATGACGGCACACATTTTGACGTGGATGCCGAAAACGGCTCGACCGTCATGGAAAACGCGATCCGCAACGCCGTGCCGGGGATCGAGGCCGAATGTGGTGGCGCCTGCGCCTGCGCGACCTGCCATGTCTATGTCGACGAGGCATGGACGGCGGAGGTCGGCGAGCCGGAAGCCATGGAAGAGGACATGCTGGACTTCGCCTACGACGTCCAGCCGAACTCGCGGCTCTCCTGTCAGATCAAGGTGCGCGACGCACTCGACGGCCTGGTTGTGCGCGTGCCCGCCCGCCAAGGCTGAGGCGTGAAGGCTGAAGCGGGGTTTATAGCCGATTTTTCCGGCCCCGGCTTGGCAGCGGGCCAATGGTCATGCAGTGTCGCGCCGTTCTCTACAGCGCCGTGCGTCCGCTTGGACGCGCAAAGGGCGCTGTAGCACTGTGATTGGCGCATGATCCCCAGCGAAAATCGATTCCGGTTTTCGAGGCCCTGCGCATCGAAGGCGCATTCATGACCGATATCACCAGGACGGACGCATTGATTGTCGGGGCGGGGCCTGTCGGCTTGTTCGCCGTGTTCGAGCTCGGCCTCTTCGATATGAAATGCCATCTGATCGACATACTCGACCGGCCCGGCGGGCAATGCGCCGAACTCTATCCGGAAAAGCCGATCTACGACATTCCCGGCTGGCCATCGATCTCGGCGCAGGGCCTAGTCGACAAGCTGCTTGAGCAGATTGCGCCGTTCAAGCCCGACTTCACCTTTAACCGCATGGTCTCGAGCCTCGAAAAACTCGATGACGGCAGCTTTCGCGTCGTCACCGACGAGAACGAGGTGTTTGAAGCCAAGGTTGTGGTCATCGCCGCCGGCGGCGGCTCGTTCCAGCCGAAGCGGCCGCCGATCCCGGGCATCGAGCTTTACGAAGGCAAGAGCGTCTTCTACTCGGTTCGCCGGATGGAGGAATTCCGCGGCCACGACCTCGTCATCGTCGGTGGCGGCGATTCGGCGCTCGATTGGACGCTGAACCTGCAGCCGGTGGCCAAGAGCGTGACGCTGGTCCACCGGCGGCCGGAATTCCGCGCGGCGCCCGACAGCGTCAACAAGATGTACGCCATGCAAGAAATGAAGGAACTGGATTTCCAGGTCGGGCAGGTGACGGGACTGACCGGCACGGACGGCCAGCTTTCCTCCGCGACCATCAAGGGACCGGACGGTGACACCGAGGTGCCGTGCACGCGGATGCTGCCGTTTTTCGGCCTGACCATGAAGCTCGGACCGATCGCCGAGTGGGGCCTCAATCTTCATGAGAACATGATCCCGGTCGACACCGAGAAATTCCAGACGTCGGTACCGGGCATCTTTGCCGTCGGCGACATCAACTGGTATCCCGGCAAGCTGAAGCTGATCCTATCGGGCTTCCATGAGGTCGCCCTGATGGCGCAGGCAGCCAAGCGCATCGTCAGCCCCGGCGAGCGCATCGTATTCCAGTATACGACCTCGTCGACCAGCCTGCAGAAGAAGCTCGGCGTCGCCGGCTAGTGGTGAAAGCCTGACGCTTGGTACCCGACGCGTAGGGCAGCTCAGGGTGGAAAGCGGTCGCTCGGCCAATTCCTTTTCCTAGAGCGGAATGCGCCAACCCGTCATTTATTCCTGACGTAATCCTAAGTCGCTCGCAAAGTTCGGCTTTGCGAGCTTTTCAGGGCCTGCAATGGGGCCAGCCTCGGACATCGCCGCCGATTTCGGCGAGCGGCAGCAATGGGTCGTGAGCTGCCGGAGCCGACATCATCCCGCGGCCCAACAATGTCAGCGCTAGATCTTTTCGATGAGGGTGACGACTGGCAGGCTCTCGAAATGCTTGTCACAAGTCAGGAGCGTCGCGTCATGCGCCCGAGCGGTTGCGAAAATGATCGCATCTGCGGTCGCCAATTTGTGCTTCCGGCAGGCTTCGGCGGCCGCTAGGGCGATTTCCGTGTCAAGCGGGGCCACCGTGCAGACCTGCGTAAAGGCGATGGTCTGATCGGCTTTGTCTTCGCCTACTTCGCGAGTGAGCCATTTTGCGAGTTCCAACTGCACCATGGTCGGAACGAGCCAGTCGGCTTGCTCGGGCAGATGCTCGGCCACCTGCTCTCCCGTTGGAGAGCCTATCAGCCATTCGATCCAAGCCGAGGTATCGACGAGCACCATCACAAACGGTCCGACCGGTCGCGATATTCCGTCGCCGAAGCGCCCTTCGCCAGCCCCTTCAGCGCTTCCCGCTTCGGCACAGGGACGAGTAGCACGCCCGTTCCCTTCGGGATGAAGGCAAAGGTCAAACCCGCTTCCCAATGCTGGGCGGTCCGGATCGCCTTGGGGATCGATATCTGGAACTTCGAGGACAGGGTTGCAGTCTCCGGCATTATCATACCCTTACTTAATCGATGCGCCAAACGTAAGACGCAATGAGGGCCAGTGCAAGGAGCTTACGGCAGCCGTCTGGCCTCGGTACATTATTGAGACATCACGGATATACGGTAGCCCGGCTTGGGGATGTCAAATGCAGACGTGGGGCACGCAGGAGAAAAGTGAGACGGCGCCGCTATCGGCGCCGTGGCCGCTTCGCTGACAGATCTGTCAATCGATCCACTCCGTCCGTCCGCCGGCGGCACCGTTTCCAGAGGAAGAGCCGAGGTCGTCCGTCTAAGCGCCGGTGACGGCGATAGGCCGGAAATCGGACCCTCTGAATTTGGGCTGTGGACCTCGTTAGGGCAACGGGGCTTCGAATCCCGCCAGGCGGGATCGCCGGCCGGCATGCGTTTCGTATAACAGCGGCGTGGCAATAGCAGGCGATGCCTGATGTGTCGGGGCGAAGGCCCTGCCAGTGCCTAAATCGTTATCATCTGGCCCAAACTAACCCGGCAGCCGGCCGTTCTCGATGCGCTCCATGCGATAGCGCAGCAGCCGCAGGATGCGGCTTTCGAAATTGATGGTTTCGACGCGATCGAATTGCACCTGGGCCCGGTCGTGCTTGGCAAGAATAGCGGCAGCGATTTCCGCGGCCTTGGTCTTGGCCTCCTGGCAATTCTTCCGCGGGTAGGTCGCCTTCAGCGCATCCTCGAGTTCGCGGGCATGGTTCTTGGCGATTTCGACATGGCGGTCCTCATGGCGCTTGATGTCGGCCGACAACGTGTCCCAGAAAAGCCTTACGCCCGCATCGGCCTTGCCCGAGCGGCGCCATTCGGGAAGGATGACCTTGACCTTGACGGTGACGTTGGCGTCGGCAATCCGGCAGGAATTCGATTTTTCCGCGTAGCTTACGCGGGTGGTGAACGCCATCTGTGTGGCGCCTGGATGCCGCATCCCCGTGCTTTTCACCTGGGGCCCGAGTTTCGTAAGCTGGGTTCCGATATCATCGAGCGTTCTGCCGCCGATGCTGAAGTAGCTATATGTCTTCACCAAGCTCGCTGTGCCCGCCGGCAAGGCGGAAAAAGCGAGCATCAGGGCGCAAAGCAGGGATCGTTTCATCATGTTGCCTCTTTGCCCACCTTGCGTTACGGCCGTTGCCGGCGCAACGGAATTGATCTTTGGCGGATCATACATGGTTGATGGACAATGACGACAGGGCGATGGCAGCTGGCGCATGGGCGCCATCTCGACCTTGGCAGCAAGGCCGTGGTCGTCGGTATCCTCAATGTCACGCCGGACAGTTTTTCCGACGGCGGGCTGTTCGTTGCGCCCGAACAGGCGATGGCCCAGGCGCGCCGGATGGTGGAGGAGGGGGCCTCCGTCATTGACGTCGGCGGGGAATCGACACGCCCCGGCGCATCTGCGATAACCATCGAAGAAGAGCAGGCCCGCGTGCTGCCCGTCATCGAGGCGCTGGCCAGGCTTGGCGAGACGCTGATTTCGGTCGACACCTATCGCGCGGACACCGCCCGGCTTGCCGTCGCCGCCGGCGCGCATATCGTCAACGATGTCTGGGGCCTGCAGCGCGAGCCCGGCATCGCGCGCATCGCGGCAGAGACCGGCGCCGGGCTTATCATCATGCACACCGGGCGTGACCGGCAAAAACTGCCCGACGTGATCGAGGATCAGCTTTTCTTCCTCAGGAAATCGTTGGAAATCGCCCGGCGAAGCGGCGTTGCCGACGACCAAATCGTGCTCGATCCGGGATTTGGCTTCGCCAAGGAAACAGCGGAGGAAAATCTCGACCTGATGGCACGGTTTTCCGAACTCGATGCCTTGGGCTTTCCGCTGATGGCGGGCACATCGCGAAAGCGCTTCGTCGGCGCTGTCACCGGCCGCGACGCCTCGGCCAGGGGTGCCGGAACAGCGGCGACGAGCGTCATCCTGAGACTCAAGGGCGCGCAGCTTTTTCGCGTCCACGATGTCGCAATCAATGTGGATGCGCTGGCGCTTGCGGATGCTATGCTGGCGCGTGAAACCACCGCATAGGCTCGAAAATCGGAATCGATTTTCGAGCCTATGCGTAGATTTAAAGCGTTAGAGCGTCGTTTTGTGCATCCAAGTGGACGCGCCTCGCTCTAATCGAGCGGGACGCTGAGCGATGTATGTCATCCGCATGAAGAACTGCGCCTTTTTCGCCCGGCACGGCGTGCTGGATGAGGAGGAGACACTCGGCCAGCGCTTCTATGTCGACGCTGCGCTCACCGTCGAACCCGGCCGCGCGCTGGTCGATGATTCCATCGAGGATACCGTCCACTATGGTATCGCCTTCGGGGTGATCGAAAGGATCATAACCGGGGAGAGGCGTTTTCTGATAGAAGCGCTGGCGTTGGAGGTGGCCCGGGCGCTGACGGCCCGGTTTCCCCAGATCAAAAAGGCCGAGATCACTGTGCGCAAGCCGAACGCGCCGGTGCCCGGCGTGCTCGATCATGTCGAGGTGACCGTTGTCTGGCCCGAATAACACGGTTTACCTTAGCCTTGGCGGCAATCTCGGCGACCCGGCAAGGTCGATGGGCGCGGCGCTGCGCATGCTGGACGCCGACGAGAACACGCGCGTCGTCGTCGTCTCCTCGCTTTACCGCACGCCACCTTGGGGCAAGCTCGACCAGCCGGATTTTCTCAATGTGGCTGCCGAAATTTCGACTGCTCTCGCACCACATGCATTGCTCGATCTCTGCCTCGACGTCGAGCGCAGACTGAAGCGGGTGCGCGAGGAGCGCTGGGGTCCACGCCTGATCGACATCGACATTCTGGTGTTCGGCGATCGGATCATCCACGAAACCGGGCTGGAAGTGCCGCATCCGCGCATGCTGGAGCGCGCCTTCGTTCTGGCACCGCTGGCCGAGATCGCGCCTGGCCTCACCGTCGGCGGCAGAAGCGTACAGGAGCGGCTTGCCGCTCTCGACAGCGCCGGCATCGAGCAATTGCCGTCTGGTCGGGATTGGTGGCGGGCCTAAGCATCGGACGCAAGACCGGTAGCCACTTTTGGGTCCGACGCACTGAGCTCAGCCGGAAAATCCGCCCCCGTCGAGGAAGACCTGTTCTTCCGGCGTCGTCTCGCGGCCAAGCATCCTGTTTCGATGCGGAAAGCGGCCGAAGCGCTGAATGATCTCCAGGTGCTCGACCGCATATTTCAGGTTGGATTGGGCTTTGGCGGTAAAGAGGTCCATCGATTTGAGCTGGTCGGCGAGATGCTCCGAATGCTCATACGGCAAATAGAGGAAGGCGCGCAGGTCTTCGTCGAGCGCCAGATCCTGGCCGGCGGCGATCGCCTTTTCGGCGAAATGCCTTGCCAGCGGGTCGGTGGCATACATATGGCCGGTGCCACGAAAGCAGTTTCGCGGGAATTGGTCGAGCAGGATCATCAGCGCCAGTGAGCCTTCGGCATGCTCCGACCAGTCGTCACATTCACGCCGTGCGGCAGCGTAATGCAGATCGAGAAACCGGTTGCGGAACTCTGCGTCGAAGGCGTCATGCTTCTCGAACCATGCATCCTTCCCGGCGTCACGCCAGAATTTGGTGACGGAAAGCGCGCGCTCGTCCAGTTCGGTCATCTATTTGCTCCACGTGTTTAGTCCGCAGGCTCGGATTTATGCAGAACGTCGGCGGTCTCTTCATTAAGCGCCTGACCGGTGCGGCGCGGCTGGCTGAGCGGGGTCGGAATGGGCGTGCCGATATTGCCCTTGAGGAAGCGCGCTCCGGCGCGAACGCCTTCGGCAAGCTGCAACTCGAAACGGGCGGCGTCGCGGTGGCGGACATCCTCGATCACCACGGCGACTTCCGCCGGGTCGACGCCCAGCGCCTCCAGTGTAGAGCCGCCGAAGACAAGCGCTGATTCGAAGGTTTCGCGAATTTGGAAATCGACGTCGGCACGAATCAACTGCAGTGCGGTTCCGCGGTCGAAGGCGCGTGCGAGCACGGTCAGCAGGGGAAACTCTGCCTTGATGAGCTCTGCGATGCGGACGGCGACATCGGGCTTGTCGACGCAGATCAACACGGCGCGCGCGCGGCCGGCGCCTGCGGCACGCAGAATGTCGAGCCGCGTGCCGTCGCCATAATAGACCTTGAAACCGAAATCGGCCGCCGCCTGGATCATTTCGACCTCATTGTCGATGATCGACACGTCGATCCCGCGCAACAGCAGCGGCTGGCTGGCGATCTGGCCGAAGCGGCCGAAGCCGATGATCAGCACGCTGCCGGTAAGGCCATCGGCGATGTCGACGCCTTCGAGCGACTGCTCGTCGTGCGGCGTCAAGTACCGCAACGCCAGGGTGGCCAGCGGTGTCAGCACCATGGAGATGATGACGATCGCCGTCAGGGTCGCGTTAGCCTGACTGTCGATGATGCCGACGGTCGCGGCGGCGGAATAGAGAACGAAGGCGAATTCGCCGCCTTGCGCCATGAAGACGGCACGCTCGATCGCTTCCCGGTGACCAGCCTTGAGGATGCGGGCGACGAGATAGATGCCCATCGCCTTTATCACCATGTAGGCGACGACGTAGACGGCGACGAGCCGCCAGTTCTCGACGACCACCTGCAGGTTGAGCGACATGCCGACCGCAAGGAAGAACAGCCCGAGCAGCACGCCGCGGAACGGTTCGATGTCGGCCTCCAGCTGATGGCGGAAGGTGGATTCCGACAAAAGCACGCCGGCCAGGAAAGCGCCCATCGCCATCGACAGGCCGCTGAGCTGCATGGCAAGCGCCGACCCCAGAACGACCAGAAGGGCGGCTGCGGTCATCACCTCGCGGGCGCGGGCATCCGCCAGGATGCGGAAGAACGGATTGAGGAGGAAACGCCCGGCCAGCACCAGCCCGAGGATGGCGGCAAGGCCGATGCCCACCTCCGTCAGCCGCTGGGTCAAGCTCATATCGGCGCCGCCCGGTGCCAGGAAGGCGATCAGGGCCAGCAGCGGCACGATCGCCAGGTCCTCGAGTAGCAGGATAGAGACGATGCGCTGGCCTTTGGGCACGGCGATCTCACCACGTTCTTCCAAGAGCTGCATGACGATCGCCGTCGAGGTCAGCACGAAGCCGGCGCCGGCGACGAAGGATTGCGCGATCGGAAAACCTCCCGCCAGTCCGACGCCGGTCAGCAACAGCGCGCAGACGCCGACCTGCAGCGCGCCGAGACCAAATATCTCCCGGCGCAGGCCCCACAGCCGCGACGGCTGCATCTCCAGCCCGATGATGAACAGGAACATGACGACGCCGAGCTCGGCGACGTGAAGAATGGCTTCCGATTCGGAAAAGATGCCGATGCCGAACGGGCCGATGACCACGCCGGCCGCCAGATAGCCAAGGATGGAACCAAGCCCCATGCGCTTGAAGATCGGCACGGCGACAACACCTGCGGCGAGCAGCGCCACCACGTGGATCAGATCGCTGCCCGCTGCTTCTGCCGCCATGCCTGCCGTTCCGTTCTTTTTAAGGACCGCTGCACGTGCTGCGGCATCGAGCGGCCAAGATAGGGGCTTCGGCGGAAATCGAACAGTCCGAATCCGGAAACCGGTGCGGCAGTGTTGCAGGCGCGCTCCACAAGTTTATGCGCCGGCCGCGTTGCTTGTTTCGGCAATCGGGCGCTAAGGACGCCCGGCTTCGGCCAGTGGAGGGCGAGCGACGATCAAGTCGCGGCCCTTTTTGAGGGAGACTGACATGAAGACGTTTTTGCTTGTTGCCGTCGGCATCGCGGCACTTGCCGGCTCGGCCTGTTCGAAGGCACCTGAATGCACGACCGAAATGCTGACCAAGAAGGCTCAGGACATGACTGCTGCCCTTCAGGAGGCAATTACCAAGGATCCGGCCAAGGCAGCCGATCTCACCGCCAAGGTCCAGGCGATCACGACCAAGTTTCAAGGCACTACGACGGCCGACGAGGCCTGCAAGGCCTACGATGAGCTGACCACCGCCATCAAGAGCTGAGCATCGATTTGAGTTTTGCAAAAAGCGGTGGCCGTGGCTGCCGCTTTTTTGCAACCAGAGTAGGGCATCGCACGGCCTGCCGGCGCAATCAGTTCGGCGCGATGGAGCCGACTTCGAGTGTATCGACGCGCTTCAGCTTCATGCCGATGACCGGCACCAATTGCTGGTCGACGCGCACCGCAATCGTCACCGTCATCGAGTTGTCGTTGGGAACAAGAGCTTGCATGACGCCGCGCAACTGGTTGCGGTTGATGGTGAAGACGACCTTGTTGGCGTTGACCACGTTGCCGCCGACGATGTCGAGGCCGGAACCGGCGGCGCCGCCCATGAAGCTGCCCTTGTAGCCTTCGCGGCCCTTGCGCTGGATCGTCGCCGACATCTGCTGGGTGAACATGCCGACCCGGCAACCGCCGTCGAGCGACATGCCGATCTTGCCGTCAGGTGTCGAGCCGGTGAAACTGCAGGTGAATTTCGTTCCCTTGTACTTGCCGGCGACGATTTCTCCCGGGCCGACCCATTTGCCTTCCACCGATTGAAAGAACTGCTTGTCCGGTTCTGCTGCAAAGGTCTTTTCGACCAGGCCGGCAGTAGTTGAAACCACGACTGCCAGGGGCAGGACGTTGGACAAGATCACGCTTTTCATCGACGACACCCGGCAACAAAGAGACTGGTTTGGAACACGTCCGACCATGAACAAGATTGGTTAATGCTTCGTCACCGCTAGCGCATGGCCCTAAAAATCGGAATCGATTTGGGTTGAGGATCATGCGCAAAATCAAAGCGCTACAGCGTCCTTTGCGCGTCCAAAAGGACGCGGCGCTGTAGGTGGTTCTTCACTTGCCGGAGGCCACCGTTTCCCTTTCTTTCTTTGTCGCAAACGATGTCAGAGCGGACAGGAAATCACCCATGCCGGGCCGTCTCGTGGCGCTGAAGGGCAGGGGCCTCGCGGTTTCCATCGCCGCGATGCCGATGCGTGCGGTCATCATGCCGTTGACGACGCCTTCGCCAAGTTTTGCCGAGAGCCGGGCAGCGAGGCCATGGCCGACGATCTGCTGCACGAAACTGTCGCCGACGGCGATCGAGCCGGTCACCGCCAGATGGGCGAGAACGCTGCGCGCCAGCCGGAAGAACCCCAGCGTGCCCGGCCGGCCGCCATAAAGTTCCGACAGGCGGCGAATCAGCCGGCCGGCTTCGAACACGACATAGGCGACGTCGACCAGGGCGCGAGGGCTGACCGCCGTCACCAGCGACACACGCTTTGCCGCTTCGAGGATCATAACCTTGGCGCGCGCATCGAGGGGGCCGAGGATCTCGGTCTCGGCCAGGCGCACCAGATTGCCACCGTCGATGACCTCGTCGCGCAGCTCAGCCAGCGCGCGTCTGCCGGCCGCGGTTTCGGGCTTGGCCGCGACAAAGGCCGAGAGTTCGTCGACCACTGCACGAGCGGCTTTCGGGTCGTCGCGGGCGATGGCATCGAGTGCCCGCTTCTGAAGTTTTTCAACCTCGGCGAGGCGGGCGATCGCCAGGAATTCGCGGACAAGGATGACCAGAAGCGCCAGCACCGCGATCACGGCCATCCCGGCGGCCAGCCAGCCCAGCCATTCGGCGCGCGCGAACAGATCGCGAATCAGCTGGTCGGTCCAAAGTCCGACAGCCAGCGAAACCAGAACGCCCAATGCGCCGAAGAACAGGCTGCCGAACAACGAACGCTTCCGCGTCGCGATCGCTGGCGGCGGTTCGGCGACGACGATGTCGGGCTCGTCGAAGACGTCGATCTCGGCCGGCACGACGACCGCGCCATCCGTCTTCACCGCGCGTGGCTTTCGCGCTGACGGGGCGTCGGGCTGGCGCAAGGATGCCTGTTCCTTCCTCGGCGCGGCTTCCGGCTCGATGCGAAATGCCGCCGGCTTGCGGGGCGCGGTCATGCCAGATGATCTCCGATCAAGAACTGCAGGGCGCGGTCGAGCCTGATATGCGGCAGCGACAGCGTGACGCCTTCAGCGGTGCGTTCGAGCTTTGGCGGGCGAAAGCGCACAAAGCGGATCGCCGGGTCGTCGTTGCCCTGCCGATGGTCTGGTCCAGAGACATCGAACACTGCATCAATTTTTTCCGGTAAGTCGCCGGGAAATATGGCTGTTTCGGTCTTTCCATCAAATGCTTCGCCGTTGATCCTTTCACCCTTCAACGGTATGCCGATGATGACCGGCAGTGTTTCACGGCCTTGCTTGACCGTGCCCTCCCGGGTCGCCCGCACGGCCGCCAGGGCGACCACGTCGACATCGGCGCCGGTGAAATTTGCCCGCGCCACGGCACGGTCGGCAAGCCGCCGCACGATCGCCTGCAGCCGGTCGTGGCTTTCGTGATGCAGATGGTCCGCCTTCGTCGCCGCCACCAATATGCGGTCGATGCGCCTTGAAAAAAAGTCTGTCAGGAAATTGCCGCGGCCGGGGCGGAAACAGGCGAGGATTTCGGTCACCGCGCGTTCGAGATCGGCCATCGCGCCGGGGCCTGCGTTCAAGGCCTGCAAGGCGTCGATCAGCACGATCTGGCGGTCAAGGCGCGTGATGTGCTCCCGAAAGAACGGCTTTACGACATGCGTCTTGTAGGCCTCGTAGCGGCGCTCCATCATCGCCTGCAGCGACCCCGAACGCGCTCGCCGCTCGCTCAGGTCCGGCAAGGGCGCGAAGGTCAGCGCCGGTGAGCCCTCAAGATCGCCGGGCATCAGGAAACGGCCGGGTGGCAAGGTCGAAAGCGCCCGCTCGTCGAGCTTGCATGCCTTGAGATAGGCGGCGAAGCTCTCGGTGAGGCGGCGCGCCGTCATTTCGTCGGCGTCCGCCTTCGGGTCGACTGCGGCGGAGAGCGCGCGCCATTCCTGCGAAAGGTCGACGCGCACCGGCAGCACGGCCATCTCGAAGGCTTCGCGTGAGAAATCGCCGTAGGATTTGCCGAGCAGCGGCAGGTCGAGCAGCCATTCTCCGGGATAGTCGACGATATCGACCGACACTCTGCCTGATGAAAACATGCGGCTCCAGCCGGAGGCCGATTCATATTCGATGGTGAGCCTCAGTTCGGAAATGGCACGTGTCGAATCCGGCCAGAGGCGGTCGTTGACGAGGGCCGCGATATGATCCTCGTACTGGAATCGCGGTACCGCATCATCCGGTTGCTCTTCGAGGAAGGCACGGGCGATGCGTCCCGATTTCTGCGCGGCGAATAGCGGCAAGCGCCCGCCATGGAGCAAATTGTGGACAAACGCCGAGATGAACACCGTCTTGCCGGCGCGAGAAAGGCCGGTAACGCCGAGGCGCAGCGACGGCGAAAAAAGCCCTGTAGCGCGCCCCGACAGCGTATCCAGGGCAATCTTCGCCTCGTCGGTGAAAGTGGTCAGCGATGATGCCAAATCGGTTCTCTCGGGGCTTCGGTACGCTCCGATATAGACGCTGCCACCTGGATTTGAAACGGCGTCAGAGATCAACCGGCGTCAAGAAGGCTTCGAGATAGCCGGTGCCTTGCGCGGCGTCGGCAAGACTGCCTGGAAAACGGACGACCGCAATGCCGGCGGTCGGGAAGCCGTGGTCTAGCATTCCCTTCGCAGCCTCTTCGCCGTCGCCCGAAAGCGCGATAGTGAGATCTTCCGTCATCGGGTTGTGGCCGATGACGAGCAGCGAGTCTGGCCCGCCATTGCCGCGGATGATGTTGAGATAGAAGGCGGCATCCTCGCTGTAGAGCGCGTCCAGGAACAGGACCCGGCCGGTATCGGTGTGACCGGCAAGGCCTTCCAGCGTTTGCAGCGCTCGCTTTGCTTTGGAGCAAAGCGTGAGGTCCGGAATGTAGTTGCGGGCCCGCATGACCGCACCCATCGTTTCGGCGTCGGCGAGGCCGGATGCGTCGAGCGGACGATCGAAATCGCGCATGCCCGGCAGGGCCCATCCAGCCTTCGCATGCCTCAACAGATAAAGCTTGCTCACCGGCCCCTCGCTTGTGCCTAACACCGAAACTCGTCAAAAGGCGCTGCAGGATTAGCCATGAGAAAGCCCTCTTGCACAATGGCTGATACCCTTCAAACCCAACGAATCATAAACGAATTCGGCCGCGCCCTTCATGCGAATGATGCGGCCAGTGCCGTTTTGCCCGACATTAACAATTGCGTGAAACTGTCGTCGATTACGCTTGTGCAGCATTCGCTCCGCGAATATATAGGCGCCAAAATTGGGGCAGTTTGGGTGAGTCGAATGAACGACATCGTTACCGCCGATTACGTACCCTCCGAAGACGAGCCGTTCATGAACGAGCGGCAGAAATCCTACTTTCGCCTGAAGCTCGTCACCTGGAAGAATGACATATTGCGCGAAGCGCGCGAAACCCTCGAAATCCTGCAGCAGGAAAACGCCAACCACCCCGATCTCGCCGATCGCGCCTCTTCGGAAACCGACCGCGCCATCGAACTTCGCGCTCGCGATCGCCAGCGAAAACTCATTTCAAAGATCGATTCCGCGCTCCAGCGCATTGATGAAGGCACTTACGGCTATTGTGAGGAAACCGGCGAGCCCATCGCGCTGAAGCGGCTCGATGCGCGTCCGATCGCGACCTTGTCGATCGAGGCGCAGGAGCGCCACGAGCGCCGCGAGAAGGTCTACCGCGACGACTGAAGCACAGGCGAGGCGTCTAAAAAGCGGTCAAATAGCGAACTTTGTCATGGCCGGTCTCCGGCCATTTTTGTTGGCTATTCGCTGGGCCGGTTCCTGGCCGGTTACCGTTTCTGGCTGGAGAGCTCGCCGAGAAGCTTCGTCATCTCGTCATCGAGAGACGGCGGCACCTTTGCCGCCGGCTTACTCTCCGGCTTGGCGGGCTGTGGTTCGTCAAGCGAGACCTCGAGTTCCCTCATCAACGTATCGTCGATAGAATCCTGCCTTGCCGGGGAATCCTGTCTTGCCGGCGATGGCGCGTGTCGAACGGCATTGGCGTTCGCCGATCCATAGGCGGGCAGCGGCGTGATCGTCGCCGACTGATGGTTTTGCGCTGCTGGCTTCGGCGCCTGCGCCGTCTGATAGGGCCGGACAGGCGTTGGGGCCGCGCTTACCGGCTGCGGAGGCGGTGCTTGCCTCACTGGCGCAGGAGCGGGTTGAGGGGCGGGCGGCCGCGGTGCCAGCTGATGGCCGCCGCCATCTCCGGTCAGTGCAGGACGGCGCAGCGCCGACAGCCTGATGTCGCGTTCGACGACGACGTCGGTCGGACCTCCGATCAGCAGCAGGTGCTCGATATCGTCGCGGCGCACCAGCACCAACCGGCGGTGACTGTCGACAGCGGTGGCGTCCATGACGGCCAATCGTGTCTTGCGGTTCCTGCCGCCGGCGACGAATGTTCCGAAGGTCAGATTGCGGATCAGCTTGATGATAAGGAGAATGATGACCAAAAGGACAAGCGCGACAAGCGTCCACAGGATCGCCGCGGCATAACCAGGACCCGCCACGCTATCCAGCCACTGCAGCATTGGTGCCCCCAATCGTCTTTCGAAGAAGACGCGACACTAAACTGTTGCGGCAGGCCACTGCAAGTTGCCTTTCATGCTTCGTGAACAGCTTGAAACACCACACTGGATTTTCAGCAAGTTGCTGGTGTGACGAATCCGAAAATTCGCCTGGCGCTGCAGCAAGGTGACGCGAATTTCGAATTCACCACACCGGGCGCCGAACGGCCTCATTTTTAGCGGACATTTGCCGCCAAGGCCTTTTCTGGACCTTGAGAATGTGATTCAACCGGGCAGGGGCAAGTACCGGAATTCACGAGCAGGGGGCACATGGCCAAGGAAGCGCGGGGCGATTTCTATCCGGTACCGATCGTCGACCAGAACACGCGACCGGGTGCGGTAACCCGGCTCATCATCTTCATCGTTGTCTTGACGGGCGCCGCGATCGTCTTCGGCCTTTTCCGCGAGCGTCTTGGCGATCCATTCCTGCTTGGAATGCTTGGTGTGCTGGCGATGATCGGCGTCGGCTTCCTGTTCGCCACCGCCATCGGCTTCGTGCAGATCACACCGCGCTCGACGAGCGACGAGCTGTCGAAAGCCTTCGTCGATTCAATGTCGCAAGGTCTTCTCGTCACCGACACCAAAGGGCGTGTCGTTTACGCCAATCGGGCCTATGCCGACATGACGGGCGCGGCGTCGGCGGCGGATCTCAAGACGGTCGAAGGGTTGCTGTCCGATGTTCCCGAGGCCTCGGTGACCATATACCGGCTCGCCTCCGGCCTGCGCGACGGCCAGCCCGGCGACGGGGAGTTTCGGCTTGCTCAATCCATTCGACCCGGCGCCGAGCCGGGCGCGCGCTGGTATCGCGCCCGCGCCCGCGCCTTCAGCGTCCCGGGCCAGCGGCTGCCTTTGCTCGCCTGGCAACTCGCCGACATCTCGGAAGAACGGGCCGAGCAGGAGCGGTTCTTCCTCGACCTGCAAAAGGCTATCGACCATCTCGACCACGCGCCGGCCGGCTTCTTTTCGGCCGACCAGGAAGGGCGCGTCACTTACATCAATGCCACGCTTGCGGAGTGGCTGGGCATCGACCTGACGAGCTTCACGCCCGGTGCCGTCACGCTTCCGGAGATCGTCGCCGGCGACGGCATGGCGCTGGTCCGCTCGGTCAAGGCCGATCCCGGCACCACGCGCAACGCGGTCATCGATCTCGATCTGACGACAGTGAAGGGCGAGGCGCTGCCCGTGCGTTTCATGCATCGGGTGTCGGCCAGCCGCGAGGGCGTCAACGGTCCGACGCGCACCATCGTGCTCAACCGGACGCAAGGCGAGGACGCTTCCGCCGATCTTCGCGCCTCGGAGATACGCTTCACCCGCTTCTTCAATTCGACGCCGATGGCAATAGCGGCTGTCGACAACGGCGGACGCATCTTGCGCACCAACGCGCCTTTCCTGTCGCTGTTTTCCTCCGTCGTCGATGGGGACGCGGTCGATCGGCGCGTGCGGCTGGACACGGTGATCCATGAGCGCGACCGGCCCGCCTTTGCCGTGGCGTTTGAAAAGGCGCGACAACGGCAGGCCGACATCGAACCGATCGATACGCTGCTGCCCGGCAATGAGGAGCGGCACATGCGCTTCTACGTCAACGCGGTTGCCGACGGCACCAGCGAGGGCGCCGAAGAATCGGCCATCGTCTACGCCGTCGAAACCACCGAGCAGAAGGCGCTCGAAGGCCAGATGGCGCAAAGCCAGAAGATGCAGGCGGTCGGCCAGCTTGCCGGCGGCATTGCCCACGACTTCAACAATGTGCTGACCGCCATCATCATGGCGTCGGACCTTTTGTTGACCAACCACCGCCCGTCGGACCCGTCCTTCCCGGACATCATGAACATCAAGCAGAATGCCAACCGGGCGGCCTCGCTGGTGCGGCAGCTTCTGGCCTTCTCACGCAAGCAGACGCTGCGGCCGGAGGTGCTCAACCTGACCGATGTGCTTGCCGATCTCCGGATGCTGCTGGCCCGCCTGGTCGGCAACGACATCAAGCTGAAGGTCGATCATGGCCGCGACCTGTGGCCGGTGAAGGTCGATATCGGGCAGTTCGAGCAGGTGGTGGTCAATCTGGCGGTCAATGCGCGCGATGCGATGCCGGCCGGCGGCGACCTCACCGTGCGCACCCGGAACGTGACCACCGAGGAGAGCAAGAGCCTTTCCTACCGAGAGCTTGCGCCGGCCGACTATGTCGTGGTCGAAGTCGAAGACACCGGCAGCGGCATCGCCCCCGAAGTGCTCAAGAAGATTTTCGAACCTTTCTTCACCACCAAGGAGGTCGGCAAGGGCACCGGCCTCGGCCTGTCCATGGTCTATGGCATCATCAAGCAGACGGGCGGCTTCATCTTCTGCGATTCCGAAGTCGGCAAGGGATCCGTGTTCCGCATCTTCTTGCCGCGCTACATTGCAGAGGCGAGAAAGGCAGGCGAACCCGGCGAGGCGCCGGCTGCACCGGCAAAGATCGCCGACGCAGCCAAGGATTTGTCGGGCTCGGCCACGGTGCTGCTCGTCGAGGACGAGGATGCCGTGCGCATGGGCGGCATGCGAGCGTTGACGTCGCGCGGCTACACTGTCCACGAAGCGTCCTCGGGCGTCGAGGCGCTGGAAGTCTTCGAGGCGCTTGGCGGCAAGGTCGACATCGTCGTTTCCGACGTGGTGATGCCTGAAATGGACGGGCCGACGCTGCTTGGCGAATTGCGCAAGCGGCAACCGGACATCAAATTCGTCTTCGTTTCTGGTTACGCCGAGGATGCGTTCGCCAAAAACCTGCCGGCAGACGCGCATTTCGGTTTCCTGCCGAAGCCGTTTTCGCTCAAGCAACTGGCCACAATCGTGAAGGATGTGCTTGAATCTTAGGGTTTGCTAATCTCGCACTTGCGTAATGACGCGAGGCTGCCATGATTGCGGGTGAAACGGACGGCGGGTTTTGGGGAGCATGCCGTGACGCCGCACAACGAGGCAGGCAAGGGTGATTACGCCGCAACAGTGCTGTTGCCAGGCGATCCGCAACGCGCCGAATGGATGGCGCAAACCTTTCTGGAGGCGCCGCGCTGCGTCAACCGTCGCAGGGAGGCCCTCGGTTTTACCGGCCTGTTTCGCGGTAAGCCCATCAGCATCCAGGCAACGGGCATCGGTGTCCCGTCGTTCCTGATCTACGTGCATGAGCTGCTCGACTTCTACGGCGTCAGGACGCTGATCCGCACCGGTACCTGTGGCGCTCTGACCGCCGGGCTGAAACTGCGCAGCCTGGTGATCTCGCAGTCGGTACGAGGTGAGAGTGCAGAGAGCGGCCAGGTTTTCGGGCTCTACAACGATGCTGCCGCCCCCGATCCGGCACTATTCGTCCGCGCCTTGGCCAAGGCTGCCGAACTCGACATCGAGCATCAGGCCGGGCTGACGGCCTGCAGCGACATATTCTATCATCCCCAGGGACGGACCCGCTTTGCCGAGGTGCAGGCTGAAGGCGCGCTAGCGGTGGATATGGAGACCAGCGCGCTCTATCGCATCGCGGCACATTTCGGCGCCCGGGCGCTGTCGATCCTGACCGTCGTCGACAATGTGGTGACCGGCGAGCAAACCGACTATTCCGAACGCCAGGCGCTTTTCACCGACATGACTCGGCTGGCGCTCGACGTTGCAGCCGAAAACTAGGCTGCTTGCCGCTTAGGCGCCGTGTGTTCTTCGATGCCTGGCCGATGGCCTTTCAGATAGAGAGCACAGGTCGTGCGCAACATCGACGCGAAGTTCGGAATCTGGCCGTTGATCTCGATGGCCTCGTCATAGAGCTTCGAGATGAATTTCGGCGTCGTCAGACCCTGGCTGTCGGCGATCTCGTCGAGCAAAGCCCAGAACGTCGCCTCGAGCTGGATGCTGGTCGAGTGCCCGTCGATACGGATCGATCGGTTGATCTGTCGATAGCCCTCCGGATCCTGCCCGGCAAAAACCCTGCACATCGGTTACCTCCCTTCTTGTTGGCTTTGGCCATTCTTGTTGATTTTTGGGCGCAATCAGCAGTGATTCGCGCCTTTGAGCAGTGCCTATCGTGACCAATTATCTTCAGCTGGAAAGCGGAAAACAGCAATCGGACTTTCGTCCTTAAGCAGGATGCCACGCGGTCGTTAGATTAGCGCGTGGTAATCGGCTGCCACCATCTTTGCCGAAACGCGCGCATAATCATTCCGACGCGCATATGGCGCTGCTGCAAGGGAGTGTCATTTGGCGAAGGCGATCCACACTATGATCCGGGTTCTGGAAGAGGCCCGGTCCGTCGATTTCTACCGGAAAGCCTTTGGGATGGATGTCGCCGAACGACTCGATTTCGATACTTTCACGCTCGTCTATCTGAGCAATGCCGAGGCGGAGTTCGAGCTCGAGCTCACCGTCAACAAGGGCCGTGAAGAGCCTTATGCGCTCGGTGAGGGCTACGGCCATCTCGCGGTTTCGGTCATCGATCTGGACAGCGAACACGACCGGCTTGGCGCGCTTGGCCTGAACCCGAAAAAGATCGTCGAGTTCAATCGCGACGGAGCGCTGCTCGCGCGCTTCTTCTTCATCGAGGATCCCGACGGCTACAAGATCGAGGTCCTGCAGCGTCGGGGCCGGTTCAAATAGGAGATATCGCGGCCGCGCCGACCTGCGCGGCGCCAGCAACGGCACCTTCACGGTGCAAATAGCAAGCAAGGGAGGAAGAAATGGTCACGATTTACGAAAGCAAGCCCGGGCTGTCGCGCCGCGAGCTTCTGAAACGCGGCGGTGTCGGCGCATTGCTGGTCATTTCAGGCAGCGCCGTCATCAGTCCGCAACATGCCTGGGGTCTCCAAACATCCGCGCTAAAGCCCGAAACCATGGCGACCCTGATCCAGATGGCGCGCGACATCTATCCGCACGACCAGGTGCCTGACAAATATTACGCAATCGCCGTCAAGGCCCACGATGAGCAGGCAGGCAAAGACCCGGCCCACAAGGATCTCATCGAAAAGGGCATCGCCGATCTCGACCTGAAGTCTGGCAAGGACGGCTACACCGGTCTCGGCTGGGAGGAGCAGCGCGTCGCGGTGCTGAGAGAGATCGAGGACACGCCGTTCTTCCAGGCGGTCCGCGGCGGACTTGTCGTCGGCCTCTACAACCAGAAGGAGGTCTGGCCGATTTTTGGCTACGAAGGCGAGTCCTACTCCAAGGGCGGCTACATGGCGCGCGGGTTCGACGATATCGAGTGGCTCTGAGCCTCTCGTCGCAACCGCACACAACAGACATCATGGGAGGAAACCATGGCAGCACCATTTGATCTCAAGAACGATGGCGTGGTCGTCATCATCGGCTCGGGCGCCGGCGGCGGCACGCTCGGCAACGAGCTTGCCCAGAAGGGCATCGATGTCGTCATCCTGGAGGCGGGCGGCCGCCACGAATACGAGGATTTCATCAACGACGAGTGGGATTCATTCGCCCAGCTCGCCTGGACGGACAAGCGCACGACCTCGGGCGACTGGCGGGTGGCGAAGGATTTTCCAAACTTGCCGGCCTGGATCGTCAAGTCGGTCGGCGGTTCGACCACGCACTGGGCAGGCGCCTCGCTGCGCTTACAGGAGCACGAATTCAAGACGCTCTCGACCTACGGAAAGCTGGATGGCGCCAACCTGCTCGACTGGCCGATCACGCTTGCCGATCTTGAACCCTACTACGCAAAGGCCGAAGACAAGCTCGGCGTGACACTCACCAACAACATCCCAGGCCTTCCCGGCAACAACAACTTCAAGGTGATGAAGGCCGGCGCCGACAAGCTCGGCTACAAGGAGTGCCACACCGGCCGGATGGCGATCAACTCCGAGCCGCGCGACGACCGCAATGCTTGCCAGCAGACTGGCTTCTGCTTCCAGGGCTGCAAATGGGGCGCCAAGTGGTCGACACTGTATACCGAAATCCCGAAGGGCGAGGCGACCGGTCATCTCGAGGTCAGGCCGAATGCCATGGCTATCAAGATCAACCACGATGCGTCAGGCAAGGTGACCGGCGTCGTCTATGCCGACAAAGACGGCAAACTCCAGGAACAGAAGGCCCGCATCGTCGCCGTCGCCGGAAATTCGATCGAGAGCCCACGGCTGCTGCTCAATTCAGCATCGAGCCAGTTTCCCGACGGCCTTGCCAATTCGTCGGGACAGGTCGGCAAGAACTACATGCGCCACACCACGGGCTCGGTCTACGGCATCTTCGACAAGCCGGTGCATATGTATCGCGGCACCACCATGGCCGGTATCATTCGCGACGAGGCCCGCAACGATCCCTCGCGCGGCTTCGTCGGCGGCTACGAGCTAGAGACGCTGTCGCTCGGCCTGCCGTTCATGGCCGCCTTCCTTGACCCCGGCGGCTGGGGACGTTCCTTCACCACGGCGCTCGATCATTACGACCATATGGCCGGCATGTGGATCGTCGGCGAAGACATGCCACGCGAGGAAAACCGCATCACGCTGCATGCCGATATCAAGGACGAGCACGGCATGCCGGTGGCGGATGTCCATTTTGACGACCATGCCAACGACACCGCGATGCGCAACCACGCCTACAAACAGGGCTCGGCGCTGTACGCGGCGGTCGGGGCGACGCGGACCTTCCCGACGCCGCCCTATCCGTCGACCCACAATCTCGGCACCAACCGGATGAGCGAAAAGGCGGCCGACGGGGTCGTCAACAAGCATGGCCAGGCGCACGACATCAAGAACCTGTTCGTGTCGGACGGCAGCCAGTTCACCACCGGCGGTGCTGAAAATCCGACATTGACGATCGTGTCGCTGGCGATCCGTCAGGCCGATTATATCGCTGAACAGATGTCGGCTAAGAGCATCTAGCCGTAGCCCCTCCCGGCTGTCTGCTGGCGCGGGGCCTCGCAAGGTTCCGCGCCTCTTTTTGTCGGCTGTTCAACGTTTCGTGCAGGTCGAGGCGGTGAAGGCGCCGTCAGGCTGCTTCATGATGATGTCGAAGGATGGGCTGGTTTGGCCGTCCAGGGTGGCTTGCGTAAGCGAGATCGAGTTGCCGCCGGTCGTGTAGCCGCCCAACGGGCCTAGCCAGGTGATCTCGCCGTTTGCATTCATCTGATAATTGTAAGCCTGCGGAGCGGTCCCGAAGGTCACCGGGCCGCTATAGACGTTTCCTTTGATGATGATATCGCCAAGGCTGAGGAACATGCCAAGCAGATAGACTTCGCAGTGATAGGTGCCGTCGGGCAATTTGCCGTCGGTGAAGTCGGCGTGTGCGCCGCCGGTGGCCGCAGCCAGGAGCACTATGCTGAAAATACGAGAAATCCTGGGGGCCATGACGTCGCTCTTTTGAAGATCGAGCTTGCCCCATTTTCCTGCAGCGCTGCAACGGTTCGCGATCGTCGATGTGTCGTTGCTCAAAAAAAGTGCATTAGTTGGCATGTGAGCAAAATTTAGGCGGCGGCGGGTCATTTTCTCTCAAGCGGAACACGGGCGGCGGCGCTCATCTTTAGCGGCTAATATATTAACCGGCTGATAGAGCTAGGAAATCTCAGCCCACTCAATTTTGCTCCTGGGGTTGGCACAGCCGTTGCATGTTCTGTTTGCGATGCGATCAACCAGCTTGGGAGTTTGAAATATGAGGGGCAGTTTCTCGACAATAACAAAAATGTTTTCGGCAGGCGTGGTCACGGCCGGCCTGCTGATGAGCGTCCCCGCCAGAGCGGCTGACGACACGATCAAGGTGGGCATTCTCCATTCGCTGTCGGGGACCATGGCGATTTCGGAGACGACGCTGAAGGACGCCATGCTGATGCTCATCGAAGAGCAGAACGCAAAGGGCGGCCTGCTTGGCAAGAAACTCGAAGCGGTCGTCGTCGATCCGGCTTCCAACTGGCCGCTGTTCGCCGAAAAGGCACGCGAGCTGATCTCCAAGGACAAGGTCGCGGCGGTGTTCGGCTGCTGGACCTCCGTGTCGCGCAAGTCGGTGCTGCCGGTGTTCAGCGAGCTCGACAACATCCTGTTCTATCCCGTCCAGTATGAGGGCGAGGAGAGCGAGCGCAACGTGTTCTACACCGGCGCGGCGCCGAACCAGCAGGCCATTCCGGCCGTCGACTACCTGATGAGCGAGGATGGCGGTTCGGTGAAGCGCTGGGTGCTTGAAGGCACCGACTACGTCTATCCGCGCACCACCAACAAGATCCTCGAAGCCTATCTGAAGGCCAAGGGCGTCGCCGCCGAAGACATCATGGTCAACTACACGCCGTTCGGCTTCTCCGATTGGCAGACCGAGGTCTCGGCGATCAAGAAGTTCGGCTCGGCCGGCAAGAAGACCGCCGTCGTCTCGACCGTCAATGGCGACGCCAACGTGCCGTTCTACAAGGAACTCGGCAACCAGGGCATCAAGGCCGAGGATATCCCGGTCATGGCCTTCTCGGTCGGCGAGGAAGAGCTTGCCGGTCTCGACACCACGCCGCTCGTCGGCCATCTCGCCGCCTGGAATTACTTCCAGAGCATCGACACGCCGGAGAATGCGAAGTTCATTGCCGACTGGCACAAGTTCATCAAGAACGACAAGCGCACCACCAACGACCCGATGGAAGCCCACTATGTCGGCTTCAACATGTGGGTGAAGGCTGTCGAGAAGGCCGGCACCACTGATCCTGACAAAGTCATCGACGCCGTGGTCGGCGTCTCGGTGCCGAACCTGACCGGTGGTTATTCGACCATGATGCCGAACCACCACATCACCAAGCCGGTGCTGATCGGCGAAATCCAGGCCGACGGCCAGTTCGAGACCGTCTCGCAGACGCCCGGCCTGGTGATGGGCGACGAGTGGTCCGACTACCTGCCTGATTCCAAGGACCTGATCTCCGATTGGCGCGCGCCTCTGTCCTGCGGCAACTTCAATGTCGCTACCGGCAAGTGCGGCGGCAAGGGAACCAACTGATCCTCCCGGGTCTGACGGTCGTGGATTTCTCCACGACCTAGACCGCGAAGCGTCCGGGCGAGCTCCTCCTCTCCTCGAGTCCGCCCGGACGCGAATTTCAACCCTTCGAGAGCCTCCAGAAACCGATGACCTTCATCCGCGCAATTGGGCTGACGCTGCTGCTCCTCCTGGGGATGCTGTCGCCGTCGAATGCTGCCGAAGCGGATCTGCGCGCCATCATCGCCAAATTCGCCACTGCCTCGAATTTTTCGGCGATCGAAGCTGTCGTGCGCGAGCTCGCGGCCACCGGTGATACCGCCGTCGAGCGCCCGCTTGGCGCGCTTGCGGAGGGCGATCTTTACGTCCGCAAGACCGATTCGCAGGTTTTCATCGGTAAGGAAGGTGGCGGTAGCGTTGAGCTGCTCGACCCGCTGAGCGGTGAAAAGTCCGGCGATGCGGCCAAGGGCGAGATCACCAAGATCAAGGTCAACAATACGCTGCGCCGCGCCGTCCGCGATGCTTTGGGCACGCTGACGCTCGGCGCGAAAGACCCGGCTGCGCGCATCGCTGCCGCCGACACCATGTTCAAGACACCCGATGCCACAAACATCGAGCCACTCGATGCCGCAATCGCCAGCGAAACCGTGGCAAGCGTCAAAGCGCTGCTCGAACAGGCCCGCGCCGCATCCGTTCTGGTGTCGGACAGGCCGGAGGCCGACAAGCTGGCGGCGATCGCCCTGATCGGCGCGCGCGGCGACCGCGACGCGCTGTCCCTGCTCACCTCCGTCGAGGCCAATTCCGAGGGCGCGGTCAAGGACGCGGCGACGGCGGCGATCGCCAACATCAATTCGACGCTGGCGCTGTGGGATGCTGGCCAGAACATCTGGTACGGCATTTCGCTGGGGTCGGTGCTGCTGCTGGCAGCGATTGGCCTTGCCATCACCTTCGGCGTCATGGGCGTCATCAACATGGCGCATGGCGAGATGGTCATGCTCGGCGCCTACACGACCTTTGTCGTGCAGGAAGTGATCCGCAATTCCTTTCCCGGCCTGTTCGACTGGTCGCTGGCCATCGCACTGCCGCTCGCCTTCCTCGTCGCGGCGCTCGTCGGCCTTGCCATCGAGCGCGGCGTCATCCGTTTCCTCTACGGCCGGCCGCTGGAGACGCTGCTGGCGACATGGGGCGTCTCGCTGATCCTGCAGCAGGCCGTGCGCACCATCTTCGGGCCGACGAACCAGGAGGTCGGCAACCCGTCGTGGATGTCCGGTTCGTTCGATATCGGTCAGCTTGCCGTGACCTGGAACCGGCTCTGGATACTGGTATTCGCGCTCGGCGTGTTCGCGGTGCTGCTCTATGTGATGAAGCGCACGCCCTGGGGCCTGCAGATGCGCGCCGTCACCGCCAACCGCCGCATGGCCGCATCGATGGGGATCAGGACGCCATGGGTCGACGCGCTGACCTTTGCATTGGGGTCCGGCATAGCTGGCATTGCCGGCGTCGCGCTCAGCCAGATCGACAATGTCTCGCCCAATCTCGGCCGCGGCTACATCATCGACAGCTTCATGGTCGTCGTCTTCGGCGGCGTCGGCAATCTCTGGGGCACGCTGGTCGGTGCCTTCTCGCTCGGCATCGTCAACAAGTTCCTCGAACCATATGCCGGTGCAGTCCTTGGCAAGATCGTCGTCCTGGTCCTCATCATCCTGTTCATCCAGAAACGCCCGCGCGGCCTGTTCGCGCTGAAGGGCAGATCGGTGGAAGCATGATCACGGGACGCTTCTTCGCTGCTGGCGCCGACCGCCGCATCGCCATCACGATCTTCATCCTGCTGACGGTCGCCATCGTCGTGCCGCTGCTCAATCTTGCGGTCTCGCCGACAAGTGCGTTCTACGTGCCGTCCTATATCGTCGCGCTTACCGGGAAATATCTCTGCTACGCGCTGCTCGCCTTGGCGCTCGATCTCGTCTGGGGCTATTGCGGCATCCTCTCGCTCGGCCACGGCGCCTTCTTCGCGCTCGGCGGCTATGCGATGGGCATGTATCTGATGCGCCAGATCGGCTCGCGCGGCGTTTACGGCAATCCGCTGCTGCCGGATTTCATGGTGTTCCTGAACTACAAGGAATTGCCATGGTTCTGGTACGGTTTCGACCATTTCTGGTTTGCCGCGATCATGGTGCTTGCGGTGCCCGGCCTGCTCGCCTTCGTCTTCGGCTGGTTCGCCTTCCGCAGCCGCGTCACCGGCGTCTATCTGTCGATCATCACCCAGGCGATGACCTATGCGCTGCTGCTTGCGTTTTTCCGCAACGACATGGGTTTCGGCGGCAACAACGGCCTGACCGATTTCAAGGATATTCTGGGCTTCAACGTGCAGGCCGATGCAACACGCTCGGCATTGTTCGCGGCCAGCGCCGTCACGCTCGCGCTCGCCGTCTACGTCACCTGGGCAATCGTCGGTTCAAAATACGGCAAGCTGCTGATGGCGGTGCGCGACGCCGAGAGCCGCACGCGCTTTCTCGGCTGGCGGGCGGAGAACGTCAAACTGTTCGCCTTCACCGTGTCAGCTGTCATGGCCGGCATTGCCGGTGCGCTCTACGTGCCGCAGGTCGGCATCATCAATCCGGGCGAGTTCGAACCGTCCAATTCGATCGAGGTCGTGGTATGGGCGGCCGTCGGCGGGCGCGGCACCATCGTCGGGCCGATCATCGGCGCGCTCGTGGTCAATGCCGGAAAATCCTGGTTCACCGGCGTGCTGCCGGAGTTCTGGCTGTTTGCGCTGTGCGGACTGTTTGTCGCCGTCACGCTGTTCCTGCCCAAGGGCATTATCGGCATGTGGGATTCCTGGCGCGGCAATGCCAAGGCGCTGCGCGCGGCATCCATCGCCGAGGAAGCCGGCACCGATCCTGACGTCCCGGCGCCGCCGAAGGTCGTTCGCGGTGCCGCGAGAACGCCTGGCGACTGGTCTGGATCCAGCCCCGAACCGCAGCCGGCGGAGTGAGCGATGTCGAAGAGCAACACCATCCTCTATCTCGACGGCGTCTCAGTTTCCTTCGACGGCTTTCGCGCCATCAATAATCTGTCGCTGGTGCTCGACAAGGGCGAGATGCGCGCGATCATCGGCCCCAACGGCGCCGGCAAGACCACGATGATGGACATCGTCACCGGCAAGACGCGGCCCGACGCGGGCGAGGTTTATTTCGACGGCGAGGTCGACCTGACGAAACATGACGAGGCCGAGATCGCCATGATGGGCATCGGCAGGAAATTCCAGAAGCCGACCGTCTTCGAAAGCCACACGATCGAGGAGAATCTGATGCTGGCGCTGAAAGGCCCGCGCTCGATCTTCCCGGCACTGTTCCATCGCCGGTCGGCCGCGGAAGTGCGGCAGATCGACGACATCCTCGGCATCATCCGGCTCGGCGACAAACGCGACGAAATCGCAGCCAATCTCAGCCACGGACAAAAGCAATGGCTGGAGATCGGCATGCTGCTGGCGCAGGATCCGAAGCTGCTGCTGGTCGACGAACCGGTCGCCGGCATGACCGATGCCGAGACCGAGGAGACCGCGCGGCTGCTCAAGGATATTGCGCGCGACCATTCGGTCATCGTCGTCGAGCACGACATGCATTTCGTGCGCGAGCTCGGCGTCAAGGTCACCTGCCTGCACGAAGGCTCGGTCTTGTCCGAAGGCTCGCTCGATTTCGTCTCGGCCGACGAGCGTGTCGTCGAAGTCTATCTGGGGAGATGATCATGGTCTGGCGCGTTCCGTTTCATCATTTCGACCTTTCGTTCTTCAGGCGTTGGAGAAGGCGCTGACCATGCTCGAAGTCTCCAACGCCACGCTCCACTATGGCGCCGCCCAGGCACTGCGCGGCGTCTCGCTGAAGGCCGGCGCGGGCAAGATCACCTGCGTGCTCGGCCGCAACGGCGTCGGCAAAACCAGTTTGATGAGATCGATCGTCGGCCACCACCGGCTGACGAGCGGAAGTGTTGCCTTCGAGGGGAAGGCGCTCGACCGGAGCGCGGCGTATGATCGCGCCCGGTCGGGCATCGCATTTGTGCCGCAGGGCAGGGAGATCTTCCCGCTGCTCACCGTGCGGGAAAACCTCGAATCGGGCTTTGCGCCGTTGAAGCGCGCCGATCGCAACATTCCCGGCCACATCTTCGAATTGTTCCCGGTGCTGAAGCAGATGCTCGGCCGCCGGGGCGGTGATCTTTCCGGCGGCCAGCAGCAGCAGCTTGCCATCGGCAGGGCGCTGGTGATGCGGCCGAAGCTGCTGGTGCTCGACGAGCCGACCGAAGGCATCCAGCCGTCGATCATCAAGGATATCGGCCGCGCCATCCGCTATCTGCGCGACCAGGCAGGCATCGCTGTGCTGCTGGTCGAACAGTACCTCGATTTCTGCCGTGAACTGGCGGACGAGGTCAACATCATGGACCGCGGCCTGATCGTCCACACCGGCCCGGCCGAGGATCTCGACCGCGCGGACGTCAGGAAATTCCTGACCGTTTAGTATCGCAAACCTCTAGAATTAGCCGAACCATCCCTCCCTTCGTCATCCTGGGGCGAAGCAAGGAGCGAAGCGACGCGGCGCAGACCCCAGGATCCATGCCGCGCCGTCGGTCAAAGAATGCAGCGGTCAAGAACAGAAGCCGTTTTTCCGGCGCGCCCTATCCTGGATTCTGTGCGTGGCGATGCTCTGAAGTCACGGCATGGATCCTTGGGGTCTTCGCTCCGCTTCGCGTCGCTGCGCCCAAGGATGGCGAAATCACAAAGGCCTACGAGACTTTCTTCAATCACATCGTTTGCAACTCTAGCGCGCCGAAGATTGCATGCTAGGCTTTACTTGGCCTTGTTGAGTCGGCCGCTTTCCGTATCAGTCTCGTTGACAGATCAAGGTGAGGCGCGGGCTCATCTGGCATGTTCCATGCAAGCAACCTTCTCCCTGCGATCTGATCGTTGTTCAATGCATTTTGGGGCACTTGGGCCCGGGACAGCCGATGGAACGTTATGTCGAGGACTACCAGAAACGACGGCTCACCGAGCGCGTTGACATCATGACCGCCATCAACATTCTGAAATCGCAGGGATATGACCACGACGAGCTGATTGCCGAGATCACCAAGGTCTTCTACGTCGATCTCGATGCCTACAACGAGGTCGTCATGGCGGCATAAGAGCTGGCGGAGGGGCGGCTGCCCGCGCCGCCAAGCGGCTAGCTCGCGCGTCGGAATGTCGAAGCCTCGACGCGGTTGCGACCGCCGCGCTTGGCAGCATAGAGCGCCTTGTCGGCGGCGCTGAGCACTTCGTCGAAGCTCATGCCGTCCTTGCTGCCGAAAGCGTATCCGGCGCTGACCGTGCATGTCAGGTGACGGGTTTCGGTCTCGATGACACGCGCGGCGAAGGCGGTGCGTATACGCTCGGCGGTGAATTCCACCGTTTCGGGCAGGGTGCGCTTCAGAACCAGCGCGAATTCCTCTCCGCCCATGCGCGCGGCGACATCGGTCGGGCGAAGGTTCTCGACGAGTTCCTTGGCGAACACCTTCAGCACCTGATCGCCCGTGGCGTGGCCGAATTCGTCATTGATGGCCTTGAAGCCGTCGAGGTCGAACACGACCACCGCCGTGAAGGCCCCAATTGGGGCGCTGCCATTGAGATCGAACAGGGCGCGGCGATTGAGCAGGCCGGTCAGCGGATCGGTCAGCGCATCCAAACGGTGATGTCGGGCCAGACGGCCCTGGTTGAGCGCCAGCGAAAGGGCACCGATGCCGGTCATGCTGGCGATGACAATGACGAGGCTCAGATCTTCGGCCCAGTTGCTCGGCGCATGTCCGAGGACAAGCTTCCCATCCCACGCAAGAGCCACGGCGCACAGCACAAAGGAAACGCCGGTGGTCGAGTAGAGCACGGAGAGGCCGATGATCGGGACTGGGGCTTCGGCGCGCCCGATCCAGTACTGATAGGCCGTTGCAAACAGAAGCAGGGCGGCAAGGAGATTTTCGAACATGAAGCCGAGCCCGTCATATCCGAGCGCCATCGGCGGCAGCGCCAGGGCAAGCGAGATGCAGCTGCCGAGAACCGTCAGCGGGATCGGCGATCGGCCTGACCTGAACTGGTAGGCGGCACCCAGCATGGTCGAGAACCCAACCAGGAGCAGCGCGAACGTCGCGATGCCGAGGATGCGTCCGGGCGTCTCGATATAATCCTTGTAGATAAAAACATCGCCGACGACCAACAAGGCGCTGATCGCCCATGTCAGCAGGAACTTTTCCGTTCGTGCAGTCAGCCAGATGCCGAACAACGTCAGGCTCAGGCAGGCGGCGGAAAAACCGACGGCCAGCAGAAGTGAGTGGTAGTCGAGCGACATGCCCTAACCCGCGGCTGCCCTAGCTCCGCGGATTCATGCAGCAAGGAGGTATCGATAAGGTTACGAAGGTGATGAAGATGTCACAATTCGAGGCCGTCAGCCTGTGACGCGTTTCATCAGCGCCATCGCGCCGAAGGGCGCACGGACCTTGCCTTCGGTGATGAAGTAGACGAACACATCGCGCGGCTTTACCGGTGCGTCGGTCGACGGATCGGCGCGCGGCAGGTCGGCCGGCACCTTGCCTCCCGCCCAGGTTTTTGCGCGCGCCGCCCATTCGTCGAGCGCCTTTGGCGTGTAGCAGTCGGGATTGTCGTCGCTGCCGGTCTGCAACCGGGCATAGATGAAATCGCCGGTGACATCGGCGATCCCAGGATATTTGGCGTGGTCGGCGTAGACGATCGCGACCTTGTATTTGCGCCCCAGTGCGGCGAATTCCGGCACGATGAAGCTGTCGTTGCGCACCTCCACCGCATGGCGCAGGGCCACGCCGTCCTGCTTTTCCGGCAAAAGCTTGAGGAAGGCTTCGAAATCGTCCGGGTCGAATTTTTTGGTTGGCGCGAACTGCCACAGGATCGGGCCGAGCTTGTCGCCCAGCGCGGCGACGCCCGACCCCAGGAAGCGCATCATGGACTCGCCGGCCTCGCCGAGCACGCGGCGGTTGGTGACGAAGCGGTTGCCTTTCAGCGAGTAGACGAAGCCGTCCGGCGCCTCACCAGCCCATTTGACGAAGGTCGGCTCCTTGAAGCTCGAATAATAGGTGCCGTTGACCTCGATGCTCGGCACCTGCCGAGTTGCGTAGTGCAGTTGCTTCGCCTTGGACAGCTTGTCCGGATAGAAGGACGTGTCCCACGGCTCGAAGGTCCAGCCGCCCATGCCGGCGCGGATTTTTCCTGATTGGGTCATTGTCGTCCTCCCGAGTTTGAAATGGATCAGGCCGTAGCGATCGTCTCGACAGTCTTCGCCATGTCGACGATCGTCCATCCTGGCCGGTATGGATTGGGCCGACGACCCGTTTCGTGAAAGCCATACTCTTTGTAGAGCGCGATGTTCCGCTCCATCTTCGCGTTTGTATAGAGCCGCACCTCGGGCAACCTCCACGCCCGTGTCTGCTCGTCCGCGAAGTTGAGCAGCGCGATGCCAAAGCCCTTGCCCTGAAAGGCAGGGCAGACGGCGACGGAGAAGATCATCGTGTGATCTGGGTGGCGTTCGAGGACAATCAGTCCGGCCGGCTCGCCGCCGCTTTCCAGCAGCCAGGCCTCATCGCGCTGGATCCGCGGCGCATAGTCCTCTGTCACCGGGATCGGCGGCGCGCCCAGCAACGCAGTGTAGGGCGCGTAGGCGGCGGTGGTCAGCTGGACGACAGCATCAAGATCACCGGCAAGCGCTCTTCTGATCTTCATTTGAAGGTTCTTCCAAACGCCGCCAGCCAGTCCTCATTCACTCCGCCGCTTCGCGCTTGCCTCCGGGGCGCCGTTCCAGCAATTCCCGCAGGAACTGGCCGGTGTAGCTGCGCTTCTCGCGGACGATGTCCTCCGGCGTGCCGGAGGCCACCAGCTCGCCACCGCCGTCGCCGCCTTCGGGGCCTAGATCGAGCACCCAGTCGGCGGTCTTGATCACTTCGAGATTGTGCTCGATGACGACCACCGTGTTGCCCTGGTCGACCAGCTCGTGCAGCACTTCGAGCAGCTTGGCGACGTCGTGGAAATGCAGGCCGGTGGTCGGCTCGTCGAGGATGTAGAGCGTCTTGCCGGTCGCCTTGCGCGACAGCTCCTTGGCGAGCTTGATGCGCTGCGCCTCGCCGCCCGACAAGGTCGTCGCCTGCTGGCCGACATGGATGTAGCCGAGGCCGACCTGTTTCAGCGTCTCCAGCTTGTCGCGCACGCCGGGTACTGCGGCGAAGAAGTCGACGCCTTCCTCGACCGTCATGTCGAGCACGTCGGCAATCGACTTGCCCTTGAACAAGACGTCGAGCGTCTCTCTGTTATAGCGCTTGCCGTGGCAGACGTCGCAGGTGACGTAGACGTCGGGCAGGAAGTGCATCTCGATCTTGATGACACCGTCGCCCTGGCAGGCCTCGCAGCGGCCGCCCTTGACGTTGAACGAGAAGCGGCCGGGCTGATAGCCACGCGCCTTGGACTCCGGCAGGCCGGCAAACCAGTCGCGGATCGGCGTGAAGGCGCCGGTGTAGGTGGCAGGGTTGGAGCGCGGCGTCCGTCCGATCGGCGATTGGTCGATATCGATGACCTTGTCGAGGAATTCGAGGCCCTCGATGCGGTCGTGCTCGGCCGGATGCTCGCGCGAGCCCATGATGCGGCGAGACGCCGCCTTGAACAGGGTCTCGATCAGGAAGGTCGATTTGCCGCCGCCGGAGACGCCGGTGACGGCGGTGAAGGTGCCGAGCGGGATTTCGGCGGTGACGTTCTTCAGATTGTTGCCACGTGCGCCGACAATCTTCAGGCGCCGGCTCTTCTTGGCCTCGCGCCGCACGGCCGGCGTCGCCACTTCGAGCTCGCCGGACAAATATTTGCCGGTGATCGAGGCAGGGCTTGCCATGATCTGCTGCGGTGTTCCCTGCGCGATGATGTGGCCGCCATGGATGCCGGCGGCCGGGCCGATATCGACGACATAGTCGGCATGCAGGATGGCGTCCTCGTCATGCTCGACGACGATCACCGTGTTGCCGATGTCGCGCAGATGCTTCAACGTATCGAGCAGGCGCGCATTGTCGCGCTGATGCAGGCCGATTGACGGCTCGTCCAGCACGTAGAGCACGCCGGTAAGGCCGGAGCCGATCTGCGAGGCCAGCCGAATGCGCTGGCTCTCGCCGCCCGACAGCGTGCCGGAATTGCGCGACAGTGTCAGATAGTCGAGCCCGACATCGTTGAGGAAGCGCAGCCGCTCGCGGATCTCCTTGAGCACGCGCACCGCGATCTCGTTCTGCTTGTCGCTGAGCGAGGCGGGTAGCTCGGTGAACCAATGGTCGGCCTTGCGGATCGACAGCTCGGTGATCTCGCCGATGTGCTTTCCGGCGATCTTCACCGCAAGCGATTCCGGCTTCAGCCGGTAGCCGCGACAGGCCGGGCAAGGCGTGGCCGACATGAAGCGCTCGATCTCCTCGCGCATCCAGGCGGAGTCGGTCTCCTTCCAGCGCCGTTCGAGATTGGGAATGACACCTTCGAAGGTCTTGGTCGTCTTGTAGGAGCGCAGGCCGTCATCGTACTGGAAGGTGACCTCGCGCTCGCCGGTGCCATGCAGGATGGCTTGCTTTGCCTCTTCGGTCAGATCCCTGAACTTGTCGCCGAGCTTGAAGCCATACGCCTTGCCCAGCGCCTCGAGCGTCTGCACGTAATAGGGCGAGGTCGATTTCGCCCACGGGCTGACGGCGCCGGCACGCAGGGACAGATTGTCGTCGGGCACGATCAGGCTGGCGTCGATCGCACGCTGGCTGCCGAGGCCATCGCAAGTCGGGCAGGCGCCGAACGGGTTGTTGAAGGAGAACAGCCTGGGCTCGATCTCGGGAATGGTGAAGCCGGATACCGGACAAGCGAACTTTTCCGAGAACAGGATGCGCTCATGCGTCTCGTTCTTCGACTTGTTGACCGAATCCTCGCCGGTCTGGCTGGCATCGAGCGGCCGGTCGGCGAATTCGGCCACCGCCAGCCCGTCGGCGAGCTTCAGCGCGGTTTCGATGGAATCCGCAAGCCGCGTCGCTAGGTCGCCGCGCACGACGATGCGATCGACGACGACGTCGAGGTCATGCTTGTATTTTTTGTCCAGCGCCGGCACGTCGGCGATTTCGTAAAAGACACCGTCGACCTTGACGCGCTGGAAGCCCTTTTTCTGCAGCTCCAGCAGTTCCTTGCGGTACTCGCCTTTGCGGCCACGCACCATCGGCGCCAGGATGAACAGGCGCGTGCCTTCCTCGACCGCCAGCACGCGGTCGACCATTTGCGACACCGTCTGGCTCTCGATCGGCAGGCCGGTGGCCGGCGAATAGGGAATGCCGACGCGCGCGAACAACAGCCGCATGTAGTCGTAGATCTCGGTGACGGTGCCGACCGTCGAGCGCGGGTTCTTCGACGTGGTCTTCTGCTCGATTGAGATGGCCGGCGACAGACCGTCGATCTGGTCGACATCAGGCTTCTGCATCATTTCGAGGAATTGCCTGGCATAGGCTGACAGGCTCTCGACGTAGCGGCGCTGGCCCTCGGCATAGATGGTGTCGAAGGCGAGCGACGACTTGCCGGATCCCGACAGGCCGGTCATGACGATCAGGCTGTCACGCGGCAGGTCGAGATCGACATTCTTCAGATTGTGTTCGCGCGCCCCGCGAATGGAAAGATATTTATGGTCGGCCATCGCCGGTCGCCGCCTCAGATCTGGAATCTCATGGGATGGCGGGTTGTCCCGGCCATCCCCTATGTAGGTAATTTCGTCACCTTTTCGAGAGACGCCACAACTCTCGACCAAAGCCTTTAACCGTCTTTCGCGCGGGCGAGCAAGCGCAAAGAACAAAGACCGAACACGCTCCTGACAAAAGCGTCCATGAAACCAGCTTCACAAACCGCCGTATCATGATGGATTTAAAGTTCCACGCGTTTGCTAGCTCACGAACGCAGCACGGCCGATGCCGCGCTGCTCAAAACTGCAGCGGATTTCGGATTTGCCGTATAAGCGATCACATTTTTTGTAATCGGCTATCCAACTGTTGACGTCTCAGCCTCAGGGAGTCAGACTCCCAAACGTCACCGAAGCCGGCCGTCTTTCGATGGCCTCGCCACCCCAAGGTGGCCTGCTAGACGTCGCAGGCTTTTGCGATATGTGCTTCGGACGACACTGGTCGCGATGGACAGAAGAGGAGAGCAGAAGGAATGACTCCACCGGACAGTCCCTTGAGGTTCCACGTGTCGGTGGAGCCGCGGCAGGCATAAGTGCCAGGGCCAGGCGTTTGCGCCGCCCGACAAACCGTGACCTGTCGATCCTTATAAAAATCAGAGACCACTAGTCGGATCAGCGGCTGAACACCGCGAAGCATCCGAAATCGAACGCCGGCAGTATATTCCCGGCAAGTTGGATTTTAAATCCAAGAAAGCCCCGACCGTTTTGCTGAAGCAACGGCGGGGCTATTCGTTTCAGATGACCGCAAGCGCACGGGCTGCCCTTGTGGCAGCGATGAAGGCAGATGGCCTATCGCCGGGAGGGCTTGATCGAGCCGGCGCTGACATCGAAGGTTAAGCTGCCGGAAATCCTGACATCGGTATCGCCGATCTTGAATTGGCCGTTACCGTTGCCGGGCACGGCATCGTCGGGCTCGGGAGCCGGCTTGGCGATGCGATAGTCGTCGGCCACGCCGGGCAGCGTGCCTTTGTGCGAAGGCGTTGAATTGTCTTCGGCGAACGCCGTGCTGGATGTCATCGCCGCGGCAGCGATGCCGACGACAAGCCTGTTCAAACGCATGCGTGAATCTTTATCGACCATCGAACGACCATATCGCCGCACATGGCCCGAAGCCAGACCGGTGGCGATCAAACTTGCCGAACGGCTTGGCTGTTGTCTCACATGGTGGTTCGGCTACCCCTTCACGCCGCCTGCTTGCGCGTATCGAAAACATGATCGACAAGGCCCCATGTCTTTGCCTCCGCGGCGGTCATGAAATAATCGCGGTCGAGCGTGCGTTCGACCTCCTCGTAAGTGCGGCCGCAGTGATGCGCATAGAGTTCGGTCATGCGCTTCTTGGTGCGCAGGATGCCTTCGGCGTGACGCTGGATATCGGAAGCCTGACCCTGAAAGCCACCCAGCGGCTGGTGCAGCACGATGCTGGTGTTGGGCAGCGCGATGCGCCGTCCCGGCGTGCCCGCCATCAGCAGGAACGAGGCCATCGAGGCGGCAAAACCCATGCAGACGGTGGATACCGGGCTGCGGATATACTGCATCGTGTCGTAGATGGCGAAGCCGCTGGTCACCACGCCGCCCGGCGAATTGATGTAGAGGGATATCTCCTTGTCGGGATTGTCGGATTCCAGCGACAGGAGCTGAGCACAGACCAGTGCCGACACATTGTCGTCGATCGGGCCGTTGATGAAGACGATGCGCTCTCGCAGCAGCCGCGAAAAAATGTCGAAGGCGCGTTCGCCGCGGCTCGACTGCTCGATCACCATTGGCACCAAATTGGCAAAACCGCTCATCGCTTTTCTCCGTTGTGTGGCTCAGGCCGCGCGCAGGAACAGGCGAGGCGTGTTTGCGGCAATTGTCTGTTTGGTGCTGTGTGCGTTGAGCGAAAGCCGGCAACCGCCGCCCACCATCGCAACCGCAGATGTAGCTACCCGCGCAAATCCATCGTGGACGATGCGCAGATGCGTGCCGCCCGACACGGTGCGGTCGAGCGTGAAGGTGACAATGCTATCCATTGGGCTATCCAGCGGGCCGGCGAGCGGATCCGCTGCATTGCCAGGCTCCGGCCGCTCCCGCCAGGAGTAGCGCAGCAGGCGTTCAGGCTCGGCGTCGAGGACTTCGCACTCGATCGGTGCGTCCGGCTTGGCAAAGGCAAAGCGGCTGCCGATCTCGGGCTTGATGTCGTTCGGCATCATCCAGGCCGCGAGCAGGTCCGGCACCGTCAGCGCCCGCCACACTTTTTCTGGCGGGTCTGGAAGCTCGCACTCGAACTCGATCGAGTCCGTCGCGTCCGAATGCTGTTTTGGCGTCATTGATCCATATCCTTCAAAACCGCCTTGAGCCGTTCGATACGCTCGGGCCAGAACGCACGGTAGCGCTCGACCCAGCCGAGCAGAGGGTCAAGCCCTTGCGGATCGGCGCGATAATAGGCGTGGCGGCCGGCTCGCCGCTCGACCACCAGGCCGGCGCCGCGCAGCACCGCGAGATGCTGCGACACGGCCGGTTGCGACACGGTCATGCCGCTGCGCAGTTCCGATACGGTCATCTCGCCGGCGGCGAGCCGTTCGTAGACGGCGCGGCGCGTCGGGTCGGAAAGCGCTCGAAAAATCTCTGCTTCGATCATGATAGAAGCATAAGTCTACACTTATCGATTTGGCAAGCGATCTTTTCGCGCCCATATGAAATGGCGCGGCGAACCCCATCGATTGCTGACATTCCTTGACACTGGGGGTCGATGAGCCTAGAACGAAAAGAGAACAAAAACCTTGTGGGAAAAGGCAGCCGTGGCAGGCGGCGATTGTCCGCAGCCTATAAGGTGAGCGACAGAAATTTTGTTTCGGATGAGCGCGGAGAAGTATCATGGCGGGTAGCGTCAACAAGGTCATTCTGGTGGGCAATCTCGGGGCGGACCCGGAAATCCGCCGTTTGAATTCGGGTGAGCCGGTCGTCAACATCCGCATCGCCACGTCGGAAAGCTGGCGCGACAAGACGTCCGGCGAGCGCAAGGAAAAGACCGAGTGGCACAACGTCGTCATCTTCAACGACCAACTCGCCAAGGTCGCCGAGCAGTATCTGAAGAAGGGTGCGAAGGTTTATGTCGAGGGCCAGTTGCAGACGCGCAAATGGCAGGACCAGACTGGCAATGACCGCTACACCACCGAAATCGTGCTGCAAAAATTCCGCGGCGAGCTGCAGATGCTCGACGCACGCGGGCAGGGCGAGGGCGGTCAGGTCGGTAGCTACGCCGGTGGCGGCAGCAGCCGCGGCTCCGATTTCGGGCAGTCCGGCCCGGGCGAGAGTTTCAATCGCGGCGGCGGTGGCGGCAACAAGGGCGGTGGTGGCGGCGGTTCGTCGCGCGAACTGGACGACGAAATTCCGTTCTGATCCCTCGGAGCGAGCGGCTCTGCCACAACGCTAGCTACTTGAGGCCACGCTTTGGCGTCCCGAAATCTCTCCTGGGGTTTTCGGGACGTTGTGCGTTTGAGTAGTGCGCGGTGAAAGGACTTATCAGGTGAAAGCACGGGTCAAATGGGTCGAGGACCGCACTTTCGTCGGCGAGTCCGGCAGCGGTCACAAGGTGGTGCTGGGGACCGCGTTCGGACCGGACGGCAAGACGCCGGGGCCAAGCCCGATGGAACTGGTACTGCTCGGCACTGGCGGCTGCTCGGCCTATGATGTCGTCCAAATCCTCGAAAAGGGGCGGGAGGCGGTCGAAGACTGCGTGGTCGAACTCGACGCCGACCGGGCGGAGGTCGATCCCAGAGTATTCACGCGCATCCATATGCATTTCATCGTCAAGGGCCGGGCACTCTCGCCCGACAAGGTTAAGCGGGCGATCAATCTTTCGATCGAAAAATACTGCTCGGCCTCGGCAATGATAGCCAAGACCGCCGAGATCACCCACGACTTCGAAGTTATCGACACGACGGCTAAGTAGGATAGCGTCGTCGCGCGAGCTTGACGACGAAGCCCGTATGACGACCGGCGTTCAGGGGCCGTTTGTTTCTTGGGATGCGGCTCGGGTTCCCTGATGGAATATCAATCGCCAGTGTCCATCGGTGCGTTTCCATATGGAACTGCGCAGTGATGGAATAGCTTTTTCTTTCTTGGGCCTTAGCCGGTAAGTCAAAAGCACCACCTCAGGCGCCAATTGAACTGTTCTGACGTCGGTCATTTCCAGCTCATCATCCGGTGCCGGTTCGGCTTTCGACGCAGGAAGCCCTGCCAGAATCGATCTCTTGCCATATTCATTGCCGGATTTTCCGAACTCGATCATGCCGTCGTCGAGCACGGTTTCAAGAAAATCCGGGTCATAGCGGGTCGGCGCCCGCAACAATGCGAGTTCCAGCTCGACGATCTTGGGGTCGGTTACCGTATCTGACATCATGCCGCCATCAGCGCCTTGATGCCGTCGGCGACGAACTGCACGGCGAGTGCCGCCAGGATGACGCCGAGCAACCGCGTCAGGATGGAGCGGCCGGTCTGGCCGAGGATGCGGTCGATGCGCTCGGCCAGCACGAACACCAGATAGGTGATGACAAGGCAGATCGCGATGATGCCGACAAGGGCTGCCTGCGCGCCAAAACCTGGAAATGAGCCGGACAACAGGACGGTCGCCGAAATCGCGCCCGGACCGGCGATCAGCGGGATCGCCAGCGGGAAGGCGGCGATGTTGTGGATCATGTCCTTGGTGATGGCGACATCGCCGATCTTCTCCTTGCGGTCCTGCCTGCGCTCGAACACCATTTCGAAGGCGATGAAAAACAGCAGAAAGCCGCCAGCGACGCGGAAAGCCGGCAGCGTGATGCCGAACACCGACAGGATCGATGCGCCAGCGATTGCGAACAGCGCCATCACCAGGAAGCCGATGATCGAGGCGCGCACGGAAACCTGGTTGCGCTCCTCGCGGTTCATGCCGCGGGTCACCGCGAGGAAGAGTGGTGCCAGGCCAGGCGGATCGATGGTCACGAGAATGGTGACGAAGGCGTTGAACAGGCTGTCGAAGCTCGGCATCTCTGACCCTCCCCGCCGGGCCGTGCCCGAATACTGGCATTGCCCCAATATTGGCATTGCCCAATCTTGGCATTGCCCAATCTTGGCATTGCCCAATCTTGGCATTGGTAGAGCAAAGCAGGGTCAGTGGAAACCGTTTGAGCAGCGGGAGTTCGGCAACCTTGATGAGGCAGGGTGAGCCTAGCCGGCCGCTCCGCAATAGGCCTCGATGCGATAGCCGTCCGGGTCGATGACAAAGGCGGCGTAGTAGTCTTCGCCGTAGCTGGCGCGCAGGCCAGGTGCCCCATTGTCACTGCCGCCCGCACGCAAGGCGCCCGCATGGAAAGCGTCGACGCTGCTCCGCGTCGGCGCCGCAAAGCAGAAATGCAGGCCGGACTCGCCGTCGGCCGAAACCGGGCGCTGAGCCTCGTTCACCCACAGCGACACCGCCTCCGCACCATAGCCGAGCGAGCCCGGCGACTGGCTGAGACAGGTATAGCCAAGCGGCTTCAGCGCGGCATCATAAAAACGCTTCGAGGCGTCGGTATCGCGGACGCCGATCGAGACATGATCCAGCATCTTTTTCTCCTTTTTTACAATACGTTGGGCCGTCAGTTTCCAGTCGTGCGCCGCGCCAGGAACTCGACTTCGAGCCGCCAGGTCGCGCCATCGTTCTGTGAGCGTTCGCCCAGCCAGCGGAACGAATTTTCGGTAATGCGGGAAAAGCTCCAGCGCACCGAGGCGCCGGTGCCGTCTGCGCCTTGCTGGACGATGGTGTCGCCCTCGGCGCGGCCGAGCTGACGGCTGTAATATTGGGTGCGCGGATCGCTCCAGAAGATGTGCCAGGCGTCGACGCCGGGGTCATAGACGCGCAGTGTCGTGCCATAGAAGGTCCATTTGCCGAGCGACGGCGAGGGGCCGGCGTCGCGTGCTGGCAGGATCCATACGTCCTGGATTGCGCGGCCCTCGAGCACCCAGCCGAAATGCACCTCGCCGCGCCCGGTCAGCACCTGGCCGTCTTCGAGATGGCGCGTGGCATCGAATGTCCAGGCGCCGACGAAGCGGCCGTAAAGGTTCAGTTTTTCGGCAAGGTCCCCCGCAGGCCCGTCGCTGTGCAGGGCTTCGGCAAAGGAAGATGAATTGAGCATGATTTCGACCTCATCTTGGCAGGAGCCCCGTCTTGTCAGGAGCCCCATCTTGTCAGGAGCCCCATCTTGTCAGGAGATTGGGAAGAATAGGCGGCAGCAGGGTTCTGTGCTTGGGAAAAATTGCTATCTTTCAAGCCATGACGACAAGCGCGCATACACTGGCGTCTGGGCGAGGCTGGCAGGTGTCGGACGTGGTCTGCACCGCCGGCGCCGCTGATCGCCCGTTCGAGGAAGAGCATCGCAAGTTCTGCGTCGCCGTGGTGACCAGCGGCACCTTCCGCTACCGAGCGCAACAGGGAACAGCGATGCTGGCGCCGGGCGCGCTTCTGCTCGGCAACCCCGGCACATGCTATGAATGCGGACACGAGCATGGCGCTGGCGACCGTTGCCTCTCCTTCCATTTCGAGCCGGCCTATATGGAACAGATCGTCGCCGGCATGCCGGATGCAAAGAAGCTGAATTTCAAGATGCCGCGCCTGCCGCCCTTGCCGGCGCTGGCAGCGCTGCTTGCCGAGGCGGAAGCCGCGCGCGAGATGGCCGACATCGACGCGTTCGAGGAACTCGCCCTGCGCATTGCCGGCGCGGCCGTCGCCTCCGGCGTCACGCCTGCTGCCCGGGTGCCGAGCCGCCGCGACCAGAAACGTGTCGCAGAGGCTGTACGGCGCATCGAAAAGGACGCCGAAAGGCCGATCTCGCTTGCCGAGCTTGCAAGCGAGACGGCGACCAGTCCCTACCATTTTCTGCGCAGCTTCCGGCACGTGGCGGGCGTGACGCCCTACCAGTTCCTGCTGAAGACCCGGCTGCACAGGGCGGCGGTGCGGCTGCGCATGTCGGACGAGGCGATCTCGACGATCGCCTTCGAGGCGGGGTTCAACGATTTGTCGACCTTCAACCGCCGTTTCCGGCGCGTGATGGGGGAGGCGCCTGGCGCCTACCGGCTCCGGCAGCGAGGTGATAAAGCGCCGAGCACATCTGCCGTTCCGGCGTTGTGAAGCAAAATTGGCCTGACAATGAGCTTTGCGCCGGTCGCCACGAAATGCGCCTCGGCCATATCGTCGCAATCGGTGATATCCTTTTGAAATCACCACAAAAATCGCCACTGGAAAACTGCCGCGGACATTGGAGTTTCGGCCCGGCTTCCTATATAAGCACCGAGTGATTCCTGATTAGATTGTGACCTGATTTGACCGACCAGAAGACACCGCGCGGCGCCGACGGCGGCCCCACCGGCATCGAGCCGATATCCATCATCGAGGAGATGCAGCGCTCCTATCTCGATTACGCCATGAGCGTGATCGTCAGCCGTGCGCTACCCGACGTGCGCGACGGGTTGAAGCCGGTGCATCGCCGCATCCTCTACGCCGCCCATGAGAGCGGCTACCACTGGAACCGCAAATATGTGAAGTCGGCCCGCCCGGTCGCCGACGTGATGGGTAAATACCATCCGCATGGCGACGCCTCGATCTACGACGCCTTGGTGCGCATGGCGCAAGACTGGTCGCTGCGCGTGCCGCTGATCGACGGGCAGGGCAATTTCGGCTCGATCGACGGCGATCCGCCGGCGGCGATGCGCTACACCGAATCGCGGCTGACCAAGGTCGCGCATGAGTTGCTGGAAGACATCGACAAGGACACCGTCGATTTCCAGGACACTTATGATGCGTCCGGCAGCGAACCGAAAGTCCTGCCGGCGCGCTTCCCGAACCTGTTGGTCAATGGCTCCGGCGGCATTGCCGTCGGCATGGCCACCAACATCCCGCCGCACAATCTGGGCGAGGTCTGCAACGGCGCCATTGCCCTCATCGACAATCCGGCAATCGACCTGCCGGCGCTGATGGAGATCATTCCGGGGCCGGACTTCCCGACCGGCGGCATCGTGCTCGGCCGTTCCGGCATCTACAGCGCCTATTCGACCGGCCGCGGCTCCATCGTCATGCGCGGCCGCGTCAATATTGAGCAACGCGGCAATGACCGTGAATCGATCATCATCACCGAAGTTCCCTATCAGGTGAACAAGTCGTCGATGATCGAGAAGATGGCCGAGCTTGTGCGCGACAAGCGCATCGAGGGCATTTCCGACATCCGCGACGAGAGCGACCGCCAAGGCTACCGCGTCGTCATCGAATTGAAGCGCGACGCGGTCGCCGACGTCATTCTCAACCAGCTCTACCGTTTTACGCCGCTGCAGACGTCGTTCGGCGCCAATATGGTGGCGCTGAACGGCGGCAAGCCGGAATTGCTGACGCTAACCGACATGCTGAAGGCGTTCGTCGCCTTCCGCGAGGATGTGATCAGCCGGCGCACGAAATTCCTGCTGCGCAAGGCGCGCGATCGCGCCCATGTGCTGGTCGGCCTTGCCATTGCTGTCGCCAACATCGACGAGGTGATAAAACTGATCCGCAGCGCGCCGGACCCGCAGACGGCGCGCGAGCAGTTGATGGAGCGGCGCTGGCCCTCGGGCGACGTCGAATCGCTGATCCTGCTGATCGACGATCCGCGCCACCGCATCAATGAGGACGGCACCTACAATCTTTCCGAGGAACAGGCCCGCGCCATCCTCGAACTGCGCCTGCAGCGCCTGACCGCCCTCGGCCGCGACGAAATCGCCGACGAGTTGAACACGATCGGCGACGAGATCAAGGATTACCTGGACATCCTGTCGTCCCGCGCCCGCATTCAGCAGATCGTCAAGGACGAGCTTGCCGCCGTGCGCGACGAGTTCGGCACGCCGCGCCGCACCGAGCTGTCCGAGGGCGGGGCGGATATGGAAGACGAGGACCTGATCCAACGCGAGGACATGGTCGTGACGGTCAGTCATTCCGGCTACATCAAGCGCGTGCCGCTGTCGCTCTATCGGGCGCAGCGTCGCGGCGGCAAGGGCCGTTCCGGCATGTCGACCAAGGAAGAGGATTTCGTCACCCGGCTGTTCGTCGCCAACACGCACACGCCGGTGCTGTTCTTCTCCTCGCGCGGCATCGTCTACAAGGAAAAGGTCTGGCGCCTGCCGATCGGCAACCCGCAGTCGCGCGGCAAGGCGCTGATCAACATGCTGCCGCTGGAGCAGGGCGAACGCATCACCACCATCATGCCGCTGCCCGAGGACGAGACCAGCTGGGGCGAGCTCGATGTGATGTTCGCCACGACGCGCGGCACGGTGCGCCGCAACAAGCTGTCGGACTTCGTCCAGGTCAACCGCAACGGCAAGATCGCCATGAAGCTGGAAGAGGAAGGCGACGAGATTCTCGGCGTCGAGACCTGCACAGACAATGACGACGTGCTTTTGACCGCAAGCTCCGGCCAGTGCATCCGCTTCTCGGTCAGCGACGTGCGCGTCTTCCAGAGCCGCAACTCGGTCGGCGTGCGCGGCATCGCCATGGCTCCCACCGACCGGGTGATCTCGATGGCGGTGATCGAACATGTCGAGGCGCCGCCGGCCGAGCGCGCCGCTTATCTCAAGCGGGTGGTGGCCGAACGACGGCTCGCCGCCGGCATTGCGGCCGGCGAGGACGAAGACATCCAGCTTACCAATGAAGAGGTTGGCGAGGAGACGGAGCTTTCCGACGAGCGCTACGAATTCCTCAAGGCACATGAGCAGTTCGTGCTGACGGTGACGGAATATGGCTACGGCAAGCGTTCGTCTTCCTATGATTTCCGCCTTACAGGGCGCGGCGGCAAGGGCATTCGCGCCACCGACGTGTCGAAAGCGGCCGAGATCGGTCGCCTGGTGGCGACCTTCCCGGTCGGCAACGACGACCAGATCATGCTTGTCTCGGACGGCGGCACCGTCATCCGCGTGCCGGTCAACGGCATTCGTTTCGCCAGCCGCGCCACCAAGGGCGTGACCATCTTCAACACGGCCGACGGCGAGAAGGTCGTTTCGGTGGAGCGGATATCGGAACCGCAATCGGACGAGGAAGCCGAAGAGAGTGTTGAGGGCAACGCCAGCCCGGATGCCGGTGCTGACCCGGACAACAGCGGCGAGTAGGCCTTGATGGGGAAATGCCGGCCCGATGGGCCGGCGCCGTCAACAAATAACGGCCGGTTCAGAAGTGGCGATAAGGCTTGCGGATACCGAAGCCCTCGAACCGTTTGGTATTGGCCTTGGCGCGGACACGCCCTGCTTCCTGATGCAACCCGAATACGGTGGCAATCAGCATGGCGACGGTCATTGCGGCGGCGAGCATGTAGATCAGCATGTGCGTGTTCTCCTGCGCCTAACAACGTTCAAATGGGGTTTTGGTTTCATCTTCTGAAGCTGCAACCTAGTGAACGCTGCGTGAAGCCTCTGTGATCGGCCCGTTCATCTGTCGTTCATTTCGGTCAAAAGGTTCACTCAAAGCGCATCGCGAATAACGTGGCCCAGGCGATGCGCATTGAGTCCCTATCTGGGTGCATGTCGTTGTCCCAAAACCGCTGCGCACTTTGGGCGACATGCATCGGCGGCTCGCTGACCGGATTGCCTTTGCGAGACAGGCTCGCTAGAAGCACCTGCCATGACAGAACGCATCGCTCTTTATGCCGGCTCCTTCGACCCGCTGACCAACGGCCATCTCGACGTGCTGAAGGCGTCGCTGGCCGTGGCGGACACCGTCTATGCGGCGATCGGCATTCATCCCGGCAAGAAGCCGCTGTTTTCCTTCGAGGAACGGGTCGGCCTCATCGAAGCGGCGACGAAGGCCGAATTCGGCCGTGACGGCGCCCGCATCAAGGTTGTCGCTTTCGACGGGCTGGTCATCGACGCGGCCAGGAAGCAGGGTGCCTCGATCATGATCCGCGGCCTGCGCGACGGCACCGATCTCGACTACGAGATGCAGATGGCCGGCATGAACGAGACCATGGCGCCGGAACTGCAGACGGTTTTTCTGCCCGCCAGTCCTTCGGTGCGAACCATTACCGCCACACTTGTCCGTCAGATAGCCTCGATGGGAGGCGACATCCGCCCCTTCGTGCCGGCGGCTGTGGCTGGCGTACTCACCGCCAAATTCGCGAAATAAGGCATGTCGCCCAGAAGTCGAACCCGGTTTCGGGACAGCGATATGCATGAAACAAAGGTTTTCGGAGAAAGATCCATGCAGCTCAAAAGGCTCGCCACCTGCTTTGTCGTTCTTTTCGGCCTTGTGGCTGCATCCGTTTCGGCCTTCGCCGCCGATCCGGAAAACACCATGATCATCACGCTGAAGGGTGGCGACGTGACCGTCGCACTCAGGCCTGATCTCGCGCCGAAGCATGTCGAGCAGATCAAGAAGCTGGTGCGCCAGGGCGCTTACGACAGCGTCGCTTTCCACCGCGTCATCGACGGCTTCATGGCACAGACCGGCGACGTGAAGTTCGGCAACATGAAGAACGGTTTCAACGCCGATGCTGTCGGCACCGGCGGTTCCGATCTTCCCGACCTGCCGGCCGAATTCTCGACATCCGAGCGCTACGTGCGCGGCGTGGTCGGCATGGCCCGCTCGCAGGACCCGGATTCCGCCAATTCGCAGTTCTTCATCATGTTTGCGCCCGCGCCGCCGCTCGATGGCCAGTACACCATCGTCGGCAATGTCGAGAAAGGCATGGAGTTGGTGGACCAGATAAAGAAAGGCGACGAGGCGCAGAACGGGGTTGTCACCGGTCCCGATCGCATGATCAAGGTGCGCATCGCCGCCGACGGCAAGTAAACCCATTAGTTTCAAAGGATATTCTGACATGGCCGAGATCAAGGACCGCGAGAACGCGCTCATCATGGAAACGACCAAGGGCAAGGTCGTCATCGAACTGTTTCCCGATCTGGCGCCTGGCCATGTCGGCCGCATCAAGGAACTGGCGCGCGAAGGCGCTTATGACGGCGTGGTGTTCCATCGCGTCATCGACGGCTTCATGGCGCAGACCGGCGATGTGAAATTCGGCAATTCCAGCAAGCCCTCTTTCGCGCCCGCCCGTGCCGGCACGGGCGGCTCCGACAAGCCCGACCTGAAGGCCGAGTTCTCCAACGCCAACCATGGCCGCGGCACCTGCTCGATGGCGCGCTCGCAGAACCCGAACTCGGCCAACTCGCAGTTCTTCATCTGCTTCGACGATGCCGCCTTCCTCAATCGCCAATACACGGTCTGGGGCCAGGTCATCGAAGGCATGGACAATGTCGACAAGATCAAGCGCGGCGAGCCGGTGCCGGATCCCGACAAGATCGTGTCGCTGAAGGTCGCGGCCGACGTGAAATGATCTACCGGGCTGTCGCGGCTATCATTCTGATGCTTGTCGCGGCGGCCACTTCGGCGCTGGCGACGGAATCGATCGTTTGCAGCGCTGAAGGCGACGCGGCGTCGATCGATGTCCTGATGGGAAACACCGCCGCGATCGCAGTCGCGCGCGTGTGGCTGGATGCCGGCGGCAAGACATGGACCACCGACGGCCAGCCGGGATCGACGAAAGTGATCGTCGGACAGGCATTCGAGGACGACCAGCACATGGCGATCGATCTCACCGACGAGGGTATCAGCTCGATTGTCGCCAAACTGCGACTGGTCAAGGCCCGCGAACAGTCCAATTTCGCAATGGGCGGCACGCTGAGCATCGACGGTGTTGGCGCCTGGGCGGTGACCTGCCCGGAACCTTGAGTTGGGATTTCCTTGCGCGTCGACCTTTTCGACTTTGAACTGCCGGAGGAGCGCATCGCGCTTCGACCGGCAGAACCGCGCGACAGCGCCAACATGCTGGTTGTCAGGCCGGGTGAGGGTCTCGAAGACCGTACGGTGCGTGAGCTGCCGTCCCTGCTCGAGGCCGGTGACGTGCTGGTCTTCAACGACACCAAGGTCATCCCGGCGCAGTTGAAAGGCATCAGGCGGCGCGGCGAAGCGGCGGCGCAAGTCGAAGCCACGCTGCACATGCGGGTGGCTCCCGACCGCTGGCTGGCTTTCATGCGGCCGGGCAAGCGCATCGCCGTTGGCGACCGCATTCATTTCGGCCATGACGCCAATTCCTGCTTTCTCGGCCAGCTCGATGCCACGGTGATCGAGAAGGGCGAGGCCGGCGAGGCGTTGCTTGGCTTTGACCTGTCAGGTCCATTCCTCGACGAGGCGCTGCATGCCGTCGGCCACATTCCGTTGCCGCCCTACATCGCCTCGAAGCGCGATGACGACGAGCGCGACCGCAGCGACTACCAGACCATCTATGCCAGGGAGGAGGGCGCCGTGGCGGCACCCACGGCCGGCCTGCATTTCACGCCGGAGCTTTTCGCCGCGCTCGATGCCAAAGGCGTCGAGCGGCGCTTCGTCACCCTGCATGTCGGCGCCGGCACGTTCCTGCCGGTGAAAGTCGACGACACCGCCGATCACAAGATGCATGCCGAGATCGGCTCGGTCAGCCCGGAAACCGCCGAGGCGCTGAACGCGGCAAAGGCGCGTGGCGGGCGCATCATCGCCGTCGGCACGACGTCGCTGCGCCTGCTTGAAAGCGCTGCGCGGGAGGACGGCCGGCTCGCCGCGTGGTCCGGCCCGACGGACATCTTCATCACGCCCGGCTACCGTTTCAAGGCCGCCGACATGCTGATGACCAATTTCCATCTGCCGCGCTCGACGCTGTTCATGCTGGTTTCGGCGTTTTGCGGTCTGGAAACGATGCGTGCGGCCTATGCGCAAGCGATCGAGAACCGCTACAGGTTTTATTCCTACGGAGACGCAAGTCTGCTGTTCAAGGAGGCGAACGATGGACGCGCGTCCGGTATACACAAGGAATTCAATGACTAAGGCGTTTACCTTCGAGGTGCTGGCGACCGACGGCAAAGCGCGGCGCGGCGCGATCACCATGCCGCGCGGAGAAATCCGCACGCCCGCCTTCATGCCGGTCGGCACCGGCGGCACGGTCAAGACCATGTATATGGATCAGGTGCGTGGCGTCGGCTCGGACATCATCCTGGGCAACACCTATCATCTGATGCTGCGGCCCGGCGCCGAACGTGTGGCGCGGCTTGGCGGCCTGCATGAATTCGCCCGCTGGCCGCATCCGATCCTGACCGACAGCGGCGGCTTCCAGGTTATGTCGCTGTCGAAGCTGAGGAAACTCACCGAGAAGGGCGTCACCTTCCGCTCGCACATCGACGGCGCCGCCTATGAGATGTCGCCCGAGCGCTCGATCGAGATCCAGGGACTGCTCGATTCCGACATCCAGATGCAGCTCGACGAATGCACAGCGCTGCCGGCCATGGAGAAAGAGATCGAGCGGGCCATGGAGCTGTCGCTGCGCTGGGCCGAGCGTTGCAAGACGGCATTCGGCGATCAGCAGGGCAAGGCGATGTTCGGCATCGTCCAGGGCGGCGACATACCGGCCTTGCGGCTGCGCTCGTCGCAGGCGCTGAAAGCGATGGACCTCAAGGGCTATGCGATAGGCGGGCTGGCCGTCGGCGAGCCGCAAGCGGTGATGCTCGAAATGCTCGAAATCACCTGCCCGGAGCTGCCGGCGGACAGGCCGCGCTATCTGATGGGTGTCGGCACGCCTGACGACATCTTGAAATCGGTGGCGCGCGGCATCGACATGTTCGATTGCGTGATGCCGACGCGCGCCGGCCGTCATGGCCTCGCCTATACACGGCGCGGCAAGGTCAATCTGCGCAACGCTCGCCATGCCGACGATCCGCGCCCGCTGGACGAGGAGAGCGACTGCCCGGCCGCCAGAGATTATTCGCGCGCCTATCTGCACCATCTGGTCCGCTCGCAAGAGGCGTTGGGGGCGATGCTGCTGACCTGGAACAATCTTTCCTACTACCAGAAGCTGATGCAGGACATTCGTGCCGCCATCGAGGCCGGCGCCTTCGAGGCTCGGGCGGTGGAAATTTCTGAGGGCTGGGCAAGGGGCGATATTCCAGCCCGCTAAAGCCTGTCCGGGAACTGTTTTGAAACGACTGACGAATAAGCATTGCCGGCATGGCATTGGGCGGGGACCAAGAACCTGTTCGTCTCGGGACAAGCTTCAGCTTCAGAAGTGACGGCGCGGACGAACGGCGTTGCCGAACCTTGCGCCTCTTCTTTCATGTCGGTCCGGCGATGGATGGCCAAGCCATCGCTTGCGATTTTTGCGATCGTTGTGGCTGGCCTTGTTCTGCGGTTGCTGGGCGCACGCGGCGATCTCTGGCTGGACGAGATCTGGAGTTTTTCTCTCATCGAGCCGCTCACCTCGATCAACCAGATCTTCTGGCGCGTAAATCACGACAACAATCATTTCCTCAATTCGGCCTATCTGTATCTAATCGGCCCTGATACTTCGCCGCTGCTCCAACGAGGCCTGTCCATCGCGTTCGGCGCCAGCACGATTGTTGCAGCTGCAGCAGTGCCACGCGGGCGATGGGCGATGATTTCCACAAGTCTGCTGTTTGCAGTGAGCTATCCGATGGTCCACTACGGCTCGGAAGCGCGCGGCTACGCCGGGCTGGTGCTGTTCACGCTCCTTTCTGTGGTTTTTCTGGAACGCTGGCTCGACAAAAGAGGTTCATCGGTCATCGCTTTGGCCGCGGCGATCCTGCTGGGCCTGCTGTCTCACCTCACGATGATCGAAATGGTGCCGGTCCTTGTAGCCTGGACCACATGGGTCACTTGGCTGCGCACGGAAAGGATTGGCCGCACACTCGCTGACGTCGGTTTGACTTTCACGCCTGCCGTCCTTGCGGTGCTGCCGTTGGCCATCTGCGTGGTCGTCGGCGCCCAGCTGTCCGGCTTCGTCGTCGGGGGTGTTTCGCCTTTCTCGTTCCAGGCGTTCGCAAAGGGATATGGCGGGGTGATCAGATATCTGCTGGGCCTGCCGTCCTGGATTGGCGATTGGACCTGCATCGCTGCTGCCTGCGGCATGGTCTGCATCTCTGCCGGCATATGGCGTGATCGTCGGGCCAGTCTCTATGTCATCGGAATTGTGGGATTGCCTGCCCTCATGTGCGCAGCGAATCTGCCCAATCTCCAGATCCCACGCTATTTCATCGTCAGTGGAACGTTGTTGCTGCTTTGGACTGGCGAGATGCTCGGTCGCGGCTTCGATGCGGGCGGGTTCAAAAGATATCTGGCGGCAGGAGCGCTCGCGGTCATGATGAGCGGCAGCATATCGTCGCTGCTGCAGTTCTACGAATATGGCCGCGGTTGCTATGCCTTGATCGTGGGGCAGATGACGCAAAACGGTGCCACCACCTATGCCAGCAACCACGACTTCCGGACTGCGATGGTCGTCGACTACTTTGCAGCGCGGACAGGCCGTCAGGCTTGGTTCGTCCCGAAAGACGAACTGTGCATTCGACGTCCCGCTTGGCTGATCATGGAGGGTGATCCTGACATACAATCGAAACGGGTCGAACCCGCGTCGGCTTGCGCACTTGCCTATGAGCGAATTGATGCGTCAAGGAACTGGGGCCTATCAGGGCTGAGCTGGACGCTTTACCGGCGGCGCGATTGATCAGACCGTCGCGGCTCGGGCACGCGCTCAGGTGCTCAGCGAAGTGGAAGCGCGCAGGCTGCAGCCGGTGATGCGGAAGCTGCCGTCGGGCTGTTGCGTGTAGACGGCCGTGTAATCCTTGCCATCCGGCCCGACGATAACATACGGTCGGCGGCGCTTCACGGTTTCAGCAGCCGCGAACATTCGCCGTCCGGCCGCAGTTAAGCTTCTCCTTTAAATCGGGTTCTGCCTGAGCGCCGTCCTGATGCTTGAAAGCCGGGCGGCAGTCTGCCACAAGGGCCGCCTATGCGCATGACCCCGAAAATCGGATTCGATTTTCGGAAAGGATCATGCGCAATCAAAGTGCTACAGCGTCCTTTGCGCGTTCTAAAGGACGCGCGGCGCTGTAGGCGCAAGCTTGAGCAGGACCGGTCAATGAAGGCATTTTTCGTGCAGATAAAGTGCGATCTGGGCAAGGCCTATGACGTTGCCAGCGCTTTGGCCGATGCCGAGATCGCTTCGGAAATCTACTCGACAGCCGGCAACTACGATCTGCTCGCCAAATTCTACGTCGACGACGAGGAAGACATCGGCCATTTCGTCAACGAGAAGGTGCAGATTCTTCCAGGCATCAAGGACACGTTCACGGTCGTCACCTTTCGCGCGTTCTGAGCAGCGCCTGCCGCCTGCCTGGACATAAGGCAAAGCCTGATCGCAGCCATATTGGTGCTGCCCTAATTTTAGGCAGCCACCACATACTGATCGCCCGCATCCTCCAAATCGCCGATTGCGCTTGATTTTCTCCGGTGACGCCAGTGAAATGGCCTCACAGGGGAGTATGCGATTGGCAGCGTTCGACGAAATGCTTCCGGAAATCTCCGGATTGAGAAAACCGTATTCGGCTTACGATCGCTGGCTGAAGGAGCAGGATCCGGCCAGGCTTACTGAAAAGATGCAGGACGCCGAACGCGTCTTTCGCAAGACCGGCATCACCTTTGCCGTCTATGGCGAGCAGGAAGCCTCCGAACGCCTGATTCCCTTCGATATCGTTCCGCGCATCATATCCGGCAATGAATGGCGACGGCTGACGCAAGGCATCGAGCAGCGCGTCCAGGCGCTGAACGCCTTCCTCGACGATATCTACCACCGCCAGGAGATCTTGCGCGCCGGGCGCGTCCCCAAGGAATTGATCGCCAAGAACGAGGCGTTCCTGCCGGAGATGATCGGAGTGCGGCCGCCGGCGGGCGTCTACACCCATATCATCGGCGTCGATATCGTGCGCATCAGCGAGAACGAGTTCTACGTGCTGGAGGACAATGCGCGCACGCCGTCCGGCGTCTCCTACATGCTGGAGAACCGCGAGACGATGATGCAGCTCTTTCCCGAGCTGTTCCAGCAGATCAAGGTACGGCCGGTGGAAAACTATCCGCAGCTCTTGCGCCAGTCGCTGGCAGCGGTGCGGCCGCAAAGCACCAAGGGCGCGCCGACCATCGCCGTGCTGACGCCTGGCAGCTTCAACTCCGCCTATTTCGAGCATGCCTTCCTTGCCGATCAGATGGGCGTGCAGCTTGTCGAGGGACAGGATCTGCGCGTCGTCGACGGCCATGTCGCGATGCGCACGACCGAAGGCTACAAGCAGATCGACGTGCTTTATCGAAGGGTCGATGATTCTTTCCTCGATCCGCTGACCTTCCGTCCGGACTCGGCACTTGGCGTGCCGGGCATCATGGATGTCTACCGCGCCGGCAACATCACCATCGCCAATGCGCCGGGAACCGGCATCGCCGACGACAAGGCGATCTATTCCTACATGCCCGAGATCGTCGAATTCTACACCGGCCGCAAGGCGATCCTCGGCAACATCCCGACCTGGCGCTGCTCGGAGCCGGACAGCCTGAAATATGTGCTCGAACACATCCATGAGCTGGTGGTGAAGGAAGTTCACGGGTCCGGCGGCTACGGCATGCTGGTGGGGCCGGCGGCGACCAAGAAGGAATGCGAGGATTTTTCCAAGAAACTCGCGGCAAAACCGTCGAACTACATCGCCCAGCCGACACTGGCGCTGTCGACCTGTCCGATCCTGACCGACAAAGGACTGGCGCCGCGCCATGTCGATCTCAGGCCCTATGTGCTGGTTTCCGACCGCATCCAGATCGTGCCGGGCGGGCTGACGCGCGTGGCGCTCAAGGAAGGCTCGCTGGTGGTCAACTCATCGCAGGGCGGCGGCACCAAGGATACGTGGGTGCTCGATGATTAATTTTCACTTGAAGGTTTTTTGATGCTTTTAGGCCGCACCGCCAACGGGCTCTACTGGATGAACCGCTATATCGAGCGGGCGGAAAACATGGCGCGGCTGGTCGATGCCGGGCTGCGCATGGCGCTGACCCGCACCCAGAATGCCTCCGAAGAGTGGAATTCGGTGCTGCTCAGCGCCGGCTCGGATGCTGCCTTCACGCAGAAATATTCCGACTATACCGCCGCCAACGTCGCCGATTTCCTGCTGCGCGACACATCCAACCCGTCGAGCACGATGGCGTCGATCGAGACGGCTCGCAACAATGCCCGCATGGTGCGCACCGCGCTGACGCGCGAAACTTGGGAAAGCATCAACGAAGCCTGGATGTCGCTTAAGCGGATGCTGGCCAGGCCGATCGACGAGCGCGACCTGCCCAGTGTGCTCGACGCGATCAAGCGCGAGACGGCCCTGATCCGCGGCTCGTTCTACGGCACCATGCTGCGCAATGAGATCTTCGATTTCTCGCAGCTCGGCACCTATGTCGAACGCGCCGACAACACGGCACGCATCCTGGATGTGAAATACTACGTGCTGTTGCCGTCGATCTCGTGGGTCGGCTCCACGCTCGACAATTACCAGTGGGAATCGATCCTGCGCTCGGTGTCGGCGCATCGCTCCTATCGCTGGGTCTACGAGGCCGACTACAAGCCGAGCAACATCGCCGACTATCTGATCCTCAACGTTCGCATGCCGCGCTCGCTGACCTTCTGCTACCGTTTCCTGACGGAGCATCTCAGATTCCTGGGCGACGATTATGGCGAGCGCCATGCCTGTCATGCGACAGCCGGCAAGACCCAGGCCATGCTGGCGGCCGGCTCGATCAAGGACATATTCGACGCCGGCCTGCATGAATTCCTGGCGAATTTCATCCGCGACAACATCAGGCTCGGCGACGAGATCGCGCAGGACTATCGATTCTATTGAGGAAGCCATGCGGTTGAAGATCACCCACCGGACCGAATACCGCTACGATGCGCCGGTGCATTATCTGCTGCAGCGGCTGCGGCTGCTTCCGGTCAGCGGATCGACGCAGACCGTCTTGTCCTGGTCGCTGAAGATCGAAGGGGCTCGCGAGGAAGTGCGCTTCAGCGACCATTTCGGCAACGACACGCGACTGTTGAGCGTCGAAGGCGAGCGCGATTTCATCACCGTCGAGGCATCAGGCGAGGTGGTGACACGCGACACATCGGGCGTCTCCGGGCCACATCAGGGCTTCGCGCCGCTCTGGCTGTTTGGCCATGAAACGCCGTTGACCACGATCGGCAGCGGCATTCGCGAACTCGCGGCGTCGGTCGGCGAGGGGACCGATATCGAAAGGTTGCACCGGCTGATGGCCGTGATCGGCGAGCGTGTCGCCTATACGCCAGGCACTACCAACGCGACGACCCCGGCCGAGGACGCTCTGGCGCTCAAGACCGGCGTCTGCCAGGACCACAGCCACATCTTTGCCGCCGCCGCGCGCGCCATGGGGTTTCCGGCCCGCTACGTCAGCGGCTATCTGATGATGGATGCTGCGGTCGAGCAGGCGGCAAGCCATGCCTGGGCCGAGGCGCATGTTGCGGGCCTGGGCTGGGTCGCGTTCGACGTCGCCAACGGCATTTCGCCCGACGAACGCTATGTAAAGGTGGCGACCGGCCGTGATTACCGCGACGCCACGCCCGTATCGGGAATTCGGCTGGGACAAGCGGAAGAACAGCTTGCGGTCACCGTCACGGTAGAGCAGTAATCCCCGGCAAGATTGCTGCCAAAGAGATTCGATGACCTATTGCGTCGGCCTGAAGATCGATCGCGGGCTCGTGTTCATGTCCGACACGCGCACCAATGCCGGCATGGATTCGATCTCGACCTTCAAGAAGATGCATGTCTGGGAGGAACCGGGCGAGCGCGTCATCGTGCTGATGTCGGCCGGCAATCTGGCGACGACGCAGGCGGTCGTCAGCCTGCTCGACGAGCGCACCAAGGCAGTTGGCGATCGCCACGCGACACTGCTCGAAACGCCCTCCATGTACCAGACGGTGCGGATGGTCGGTGATACCGTCAAGGAAGTCATCGCCAGTTCGTCACCAACCGGCGACAGGGCGGATTCCTATTTCAATGCCTCCTTCATCCTCGGCGGCCAGATCAAGGGCAGCGCGCCGCGGCTGTTCATGATCTATCCGGAAGGCAATTTCATCGAATCGACCGACGACACGCCGTTTTTCCAGATCGGCGAGACCAAATACGGCAAGCCGATCATCATCCGCGCCTATGAAAAGACGATGAGTTTCGCCGAGACGGTGAAGCTACTGCTGGTCTCGTTCGACTCGACGCTGAAATCGAACCTGTCGGTCGGTCTGCCGCTCGACCTGCTATTCTACGAAAAGGACGCCTACAAGGTCAGCCTGAAGAAGCGGATAGCCCAGGACGATCAATACTACCGCACCATCTCAGACGGCTGGTCGAACGCGCTGAAGACTGCCTTTGCGAGCTTGCCTGATTTTCCCGAATAGACGGCCCGTCTTTCCGGAGGTGCGATGAACAACGACGATTTCCGGCAATGGTCGAGGCGCGCTGCGGATTGGGGCGCCGACTATCGCAACTCGCTGCGCGAAAGACCGGTGCGGCCGCTGGTCGAGCCGGGTGGCATTTTCAAGAGCGTAGAGACTTCGCCGCCTGAAGCGGCGGAGCCGATGGATGAGATCTTCGCCGACTTCGAGCAAAAGATCCTGCCGGGCATGACGCATTGGCAGCATCCGCGCTTCTTCGCCTATTTCCCGGCCAACGCCGCACCGGTTTCGGTGGTGGCCGAATATCTGGTCTCGGTGATGGCCGCGCAATGCATGCTCTGGCAGACCTCGCCGGCAGCGACCGAACTCGAGACGCGCGTCGTCGACTGGATGCGTCAGGCGCTTGGTCTGCCGGAAGGGTTTTCCGGCGTCATGCAGGATTCGGCATCGTCGGCGACGCTCGCCGCCGTATTGACCATGCGCGAGCGCGCGCTCGACTGGCAGGGCAACGAGAAGGGCCTGCAAGGCCAGCCGACATTGCGCGTCTATTCTTCCGACCAGGTTCATACCTCCATCGACCGGGCGATCTGGGTATCGGGCATCGGCGAGGACAACCTCGTGCGCATTCCGGTTGCCGGCCGCTTTCGCGCCATGGATGTCGCAGCCCTGGAAGAGGCGATCGTCGCCGACCGGGAGGCGGGCATGCTGCCGGCCGGCATCATTGCCTGTGTGGGCGGCACCAGCACCGGCGGCACCGATGATATCGCCGGCGTCGCCGCGGTGGCAAAGCGGCAGGGGCTCTATGTGCATGTCGATGCCGCCTGGGCCGGTTCGGCGATGATATGTCCGGAATACCGGCATTTCTGGGCGGGCGTGGAGCACGCGGATTCTATCGTCTTCAACCCGCACAAATGGCTGGGTGCGCAATTCGACTGCTCGGTCCAGTTTATCCGCCGGCCGGAAGACCTGGTGCGGACGCTCGCCATCAAGCCGGATTACCTGAAGACGCACGGGCGCGACGGCATCATCAACTATTCCGAATGGTCGGTGCCGCTCGGGCGGCGCTTTCGCGCACTGAAACTATGGTTCCTGCTACGCGCCCACGGGCTTGAAAATCTCCGGAGCATGATCCGCAACCATGTCGCCTGGAGCGAAGGCCTTGCCGAGCGGCTGGCCGGGGAACCGGATTTCGAGATTGTCACGGAGCCGATGCTGTCGCTGTTCTCGTTCCGGCATCTGGTGGCGGCCGGAATCGACGAACACAATCTGCGGCTGGTCAACGCGATCAACGACGATGGCCGCATCTACCTGACCCAGACACCGGTGGGCGGACAGGTGGCGATCCGCTTTCAGGTCGGCCAGTTCGATACGACGGCGGCGGATGTCGACACCGCTTTCGAAGTCATCACCGAAATCGCCCGCGGTCTGGGTTGAGTTGAATTGGTCGGCAAAGTTGCGCCGAGGTTTGTCTTTGGACGCATGTGATTTCGTTAGCCGGCTTATGCCTTTTCATCGCTTTCGTTTTCCTCTATAGACAAGAAAAACGAAAACGGGAGCTTCCCCAATGTACCTGTCGCCGCGTCATTCCGAAATCATCCAGATGGCCAAGGACCATGGCCGCGTGCTGGTCGACGATCTGGCAACGCATTTCAACGTGACGCCGCAGACCATCCGCAAGGATCTCAACGATCTGTGCGACCAGCGGCTGCTGTCGCGCATTCATGGCGGGGCGCTGTTTCCCTCCGGCATCGAGAACATGGAATATGAGGCAC
>NZ_RZTI01000129.1:0-17738 GCF_003997275.1 Mesorhizobium sp. M6A.T.Ce.TU.002.03.1.1 | reverse complement strand
CGACAAGCGGGTTCTTGCCACCCATTTCGAGCTGGAACTTGCGCATGTGCTCGACGCTGGCGGCAGCGACGCGCTTGCCGGTGCCGACCGAGCCGGTAAAAGTGATGGCATTGAGGTCAGGGCTGTCGAGCATGGCCTGGCCGACCACCGAACCCTTGCCCATGACGAGATTGAGCACACCCTTCGGCAGGCCGGCGCGATGCAGGATGTCGACGATGGTCCAGGCGCTCTCCGGAACCAGCTCGGCCGGCTTGAAGACGATGGTGTTGCCGTAGGCCAGGGCTGGTGCGATCTTCCACGCCGGGATAGCGATCGGGAAATTCCACGGCGTGATGATGCCGACGACGCCGACCGCCTCCCGCGTGATCTCGACACCGACGCCCGGCCGCACGCTTGGAACCTGCTCGCCCGACAGGCGCAGCGCCTCACCTGCAAAGAAATCGAAGATCTGGGCGGCGCGCACGGTCTCGCCAACGCCCTCGACCAGCGTCTTGCCTTCTTCGCGCGCCAGCGCCCGGCCTATTTCATCTTTGCGCGCGGTGATCTCGTCCGACGCCTTCCTCAGCACCGCATGGCGTGCCAGCAGACCCGATCGCGACCATGCCGGAAATGCCGCTTTCGCCGCCGCGATGGCCTGCCGGGCCTGCTCGGCGCCCCCCGACGCATATTCGCCGACCACGTCGTCGAGATTGGACGGGTTGATGTTGCGGGAGCCGGCATCGCCTACCCACTCGCCATCGATGAGGTTCTTACGAATCGGGATCATGTCGCTGTCTTCCTTGTCGTCCTTCGATTGCCGTCTATCTGGACTACCGGCCGCCACACTGCAAGGCCGCCGACGGCAAAGTTCTCCTCCTCGACAGGCATGTGCTAAGCAGGTTTCGGAAAAGTGTCCCACGGTTTTCCGATAAAAACCTGCGACAAACAAAAACCTATGCAGGCGAAGCATGGCGAAGCCCCGCAAGCCTGCTTAGGTGTCGCGGCGGCAAAATTTGATTCTAGTGTGGTGCGACGCGGATCGCGCCGGGAGGAACTGCCATGTCCGACAGCGCGTTGCCGCTGGTGATCAGCGCGCCCGAGCCACGCACGCTCGACCTGATTTTCACACCCGAGGCACTGGCGAGATTCCGTGCCAAATATCGTATCGTCGAAACGTCGCCCGAAGGCGTCGCGGCCCTGCCGGCCGACGTGCTCGCCGAGGCGCGCTACATTGTCGGCCAGCCGCCGATCGCGCCGGAGACGCTGGAAAGAATGACGGCGCTGCGCTGCGTCTTCAATGTCGAAAGCAACCTCATCAACAACATGCCGTATGAGACGCTGTTTACGCGCGGCATCCATGTCGTCACCACCGGCCTGGTGTTCGCCGAACCCGTTGCCGAGCTCGGCCTTGCCTTGGCGCTCAACCTCGCCCGCGACATCGTCGACGCCGATCTCGCCTTCCGGCAGGGCAAGGAACTTTGGGGCGGCGACGGCAACCGGACGGCGCGGCTTCTGTCCGGCGCGGATGTCGGCATCATCGGCTTCGGCGATCTCGGCCGTGCGCTCAACCGGCTGCTGTCGGGCTTTCGCATGCGAACAAAAGTCTTCGATCCGTGGCTGCCGCCGTCGATCCTCATCGAGAACGGCGTCGAGCCGGCTACACTCGACGCGGTTCTGTCGACCAGCGATTTCGTTTTCGTCGTCGCTTCGGTGACCAGCGAAAACCAGGGTTTTCTCGGCGCTGAAGCGTTTGCCAGAATGCGCAAAGGAGCCGCCTTCATCCTGCTCAGCCGTGCCGGCGTGGTCGATTTTCCGGCGCTGATGGAGGCCGTTCGCAGCGGTCATATCGTCGCCGCCAGCGACGTGTTTCCGGAAGAGCCGCTGGCGCAGGATCATCCCGTGCGCACGCTGCCCGGCTTCCTGCGCTCCGCCCACCGGGCCGGCGCGCTCGACATCGCCTTCAAGCGCATGGGCGACATGGTGCTGGAAGACATGGATCTGATCGACCGCGGCCTGCCGCCGATGCGTTCGAAGCGGGCCGAACGCGAGACGGTGTCGCGGATGCGTTCGAAGCCGGTCGACAAGAACTGAGCCGTCAAGCCAACGCCTGCACGGGTTTCTCAGATGGTGAACGACCAGAACAGGCAGGCCAGCGTCGCTGCGGCGAAGACGACAAAGAACAGACTTCTCAGCAGGATGTTGCGGCGCAGCTCGTTCATGAAGAGATGGCAGCCGACGACTGCTGCGACAAACAGAAAGCGCCAGTTCAGCAGCGCAGGCAGGATATTGCTTCGATCGAAAGCCCATCTGGCGGCGAGGCAGCCAATGATGGCTGCGAACAACACGACGACTGTCCAGAAGATCGCATCCGCGGCGTTCGTCAGGACGACGCTGGCGGCCCTGATCGGCAGGATCATCATCAGCAGCGCGCTGAAGAAATAGACCGATGCAAGCGGGATAAACGTCCCGGCATCGGCGACGTCGTCCAGGCGTTTTGCGCCGATCGCACCATAGGGATAGCCATGCTGGGCCACTGCCAGGCTGAGCGCCATTAGCAAAGCCGTCAATATGGCGACCAATGCGAATGAAGTGAGGGCTTTGCTCATGAGGGTCCTGTTCGGAACGAATCGAATAAGGACGTTCGTAGCCCATGGTTTGTAAATTGCTGGTAAGCGTCGAGGCCCGGCGTGACAGAGTTCCTCGACGCAATCACTCCGCCGCTTGAAGGCGTCGCGCCTCGATGATGGTCCTGATCTCGGCGCGGCAGGAGCCGCAATTGGTGCCGGCATTCAGGGTGGCGCCGATCGCTTCGACGCTGCTGCAGCCGCCGCGCACCGCTTCCGCGATCTGATTGGCGCCAACTCCGAAGCAGGAGCATACGATGGCGCCCCGGTCGGCGCGATTGCCGCCCGGCCGCCCGGCGACGATCGCCAGCCGCCCGCGCCGATCGGCATGGTCCGCGCTCAACTGCTCCACCGCCCAGCTGCGCGACACCGCGACCGGCTTGGGCGCAAGATAGAGCGCGCCAGCCAGCCGGCTGCCGGCGAAGCGGGCAAAGCGATAGTTCCCGCCGGTGACGTCATGATAGGCGAGCGTCTCGCCTTGCGCGTCCGTCCCGAAAAGCGAGCCTGCGAAAGCCGGCCAGTCCCGGCCGGCTTCCAGCGCAAGCTCGAGGCGCCAGCCGGCGGCGCAGCGGGCGAGGCTCCAATAATCAGCGTCGATCGAGGCCGGCCGTTCGGCAAACACGGCGAAGCCGAAGGCGGCAGCAGCGAAGCGTTCCGCGCGGGCAGCAACATTCTTCGAAGCCGGCTGGCCTGAAATAGCATCGGTGATGGGCGCCACCAGCGCATCGACGCGAGCGCGCGCTGAGAACTGGTCCGTCCAGTGCATCGGCACGAAGACCGAGCCTGGCCGCTGCCGCGCTGTCACCAGCGCGCGAACCAGCACCTCGCCATGCGCAGTCGAGACGCGCACGATGTCGGCATCGCCGATGCCGAAGTGCTGCGCATCCGCCGGGTGGATTTCGACGAAGGGCTCGGCCATGTGCTGGGACAGGCGCTGGCTCTTGCCAGTCCGCGTCATGGTGTGCCAGTGGTCGCGGACGCGGCCGGTGTTGAGGATTAGTGGATACTCCGGGCTGGTGCGGGTTTGCGCTGTCGGGCGGACGGCGATGAACTTCGCTTTGCGGTCGGATGTGTAGTAGCCGCCATTGGCGAAGAAGCGGGTGCTGGGTGAGCTACGTCCAGCTTGAACACCCCCCTCTGGCCTGCCGGCCATCTCCCCCTCAAGGGGGGAGATTGGCGGTTTTGCCGGCTGCGCCCACTCATCAACCTTGGAGACTGGCGAAAGCCGAGCAGCAGGCTGATCTCCCCCCTTGAGGGGGAGATGGCCGGCAGGCCAGAGGGGGGTGCCTGGGCTCGGCGCTGGCCATTGGAAAGGCACCAGCGCGTCGTAGTCTTCTCCATCGGTCCCGGCGTACGCGCCTATATCGAAATCGCGCGCGCCGTCATTCTCGAATGCCGACAGCGCGGCGTGCTCAGCAAAAATCTCCCCTGGCGACGCATGCGAAAACGCTTCGCCAAAACCCATCCGCTTGGCCACTTCGGCGACGATCCACCAGTCGGCTTTTGCCTGGCCGGGCGTGGCCAAAAAGGCGCGCTGGCGCGAGATGCGGCGCTCAGAATTGGTGACGGTGCCGTCCTTCTCGCCCCATGCTGCGGCGGGCAGGCGGACATGGGCGTGGCGGACCGTGTCGGTCTTGGCCAGCACATCCGACACCACGACAAACGGGCAAGCCTTGATCGCCGCCTCGACGGCATCGGCATCCGGCATCGAATCGACCGGGTTGGTCGCCATGATCCACAGCGCCTTGATGCGCCCGTCGGCCACAGCCTGAAACATCTCGACCGCCTTCAAGCCGGGTTTTTCGGCCACAGTCGGCGCGTCCCAGAAGCGCTGCACGCGGTCGCGATGTTCGGGGTTTTCGATCTCCATATGGGCAGCCAGCATGTTGGCCATGCCGCCAACCTCGCGACCGCCCATGGCGTTGGGCTGACCGGTCACCGAAAACGGCCCGGCGCCGGGCTTGCCGATGCGGCCGGTGGCGAGATGACAGTTGATAATGGCGTTGACCTTGTCGGTGCCCGAGGACGACTGGTTCACGCCCTGGCTGTAGACGGTCACCGTCTTGTCAGTCGCGGCAAACAGGCTGTAGAAGCGGCCAAGCTCGTCCTCGCTCAAGCCCGTGGCAGCGGCGATACCGGCAAGGTCGAGCGCCGAGGCGGCGAAAAGGGCTTGCCCGAAGCCGGTCGTGTGCGCCGTGATATAGGTGCGGTCGAGCGCGTTATGCTGGCCGAGATAGGCGAGCAGCCCTGTGAACAGCGCGACATCGCCATCCGGCGCGATCGCCAGATGCATGTCGGCGAGATCCGATGTCATGGTGCGGCGCGGGTCGATCAGCACCACTTTCATCTCGGGCCGTTTTTCCCGGGCGGCGGCGATGCGCTGGTAGAGCACCGGATGGCACCAGGCGAGATTGGAGCCGACCAGCACGATCAGGTCGGCAAGCTCCAGATCCTCGTAGCTGCCCGGCACCGTGTCAGAGCCGAAGGCGCGGCGGTGGCCGGCAACCGACGAGGCCATGCACAGGCGCGAGTTGGTGTCGATATTGGCCGAGCCGATGAAGCCTTTCATCAGCTTGTTGGCGACATAATAGTCTTCGGTCAACAACTGGCCGGAAACGTAGAAGGCGACCGAATCGGGGCCGTGCTCGGCAACGGTTTGCGAGAAGGTCGAGGCGACGAGGTCGAGCGCTTCGTCCCAACCGGTGCGGCGACCGTGGATCTCCGGATAGAGCAGCCTGCCGTCGAGGTCGATCGTCTCGGCCAGCGCCGAGCCCTTGGAACAGAGCCGGCCGAAATTGGCCGGATGGTCGGGGTCGCCGCGGACGGTCACCTCACCGTCCGCAGCGACCTTCGCCAGCACGCCGCAGCCTACCCCGCAATAGGGGCAGGTGGTCCTCACCTCGCGCGCTTCGTCGATCTTCATGCTCAGGCCGCGCGACTGGCCAGCGCTTCTAGCGCAATGAACAGACGCTCGCCGTCGATCCGCACCGGAATAGTGCGCACCGCACCTTCGTCGGCGCCGAGCGCCTTGCCGGTCTCCAGCGAAATCACCCAATTGTGCAAGGGACAGGTCACCGCCGCGCCATGGACGATGCCTTGGCTGAGCGGCCCGCCCTTGTGCGGGCAATGATCTTCGATGGCGAAGACCTGGTCCTCTGCCGTGCGGAAGACCGCGATCTTACCTTGAGGCGTGGCGACGCAGCGCGCGCCGCGGCGCGGAATGTCTGATATCGAGCCGATTGATATCCAGTTCATCATGATCACTCCGCCGCCTGCGCGAAGCCGACCGAAGCCATCGGCCGGAACTCGTGCTTGTCCTTGCCGGAGACGCGTTCCGACCACGGATCGACCTGCGCGAATTTCTGCGAAAAGACGAAGCGGTCGAAATACGCCTTGCGCTTCTCGCCATCGTCCATGATCTGGCGCTTGATCTCGGCGATGCCGATGCGCTTGGCCCATTTGTAGATGCGCTCGAGATAGCGGCCCTGCTCGCGATACATCTGCGTCAGCGCCACGATATGCTCCAGCGCCTCGTCCTCGGTCTTGACCAGGCCGAGCACCTCTGTGCCCTTGATGTCGAGGCCGGCGGCCCCGGCGAAATGGATCTCGTAGCCTGAATCGACGCAGATCACGCCGACATCCTTGCAGGTTGCTTCCGCGCAGTTCCTCGGGCAGCCCGAGACCGCCATCTTGACCTTGGCGGGCGTCCACGAGCCCCACATGAATTTCTCGATGCGGACACCGAACCCCGTCGAATCCTGCGTGCCGAAGCGGCACCAGTCCGAACCAACGCAGGTCTTCACCGTGCGCAACCCTTTGGCATAGGCGTGGCCGGAGACGAAGCCAGCCTGGCCGAGATCGGCCCACACCGCGGGCAGGTCTTCCTTGCGGATGCCGAGCATGTCAATGCGCTGTCCGCCGGTGACCTTGACCATCGGGATCTCGAACTTGTCGACGACGTCGGCGATGGCGCGCAGTTCGGCGGCATTGGTGACGCCGCCCCACATGCGCGGCACCACCGAATAGGTGCCGTCCTTCTGGATGTTGGCGTGGACGCGCTCGTTGATGAAGCGCGACTGGTAGTCGTCGGCATACTCGTCCGGCCAGTCGCAGACCAGATAGTAGTTGAGCGCCGGCCGGCATTTGGCGCAGCCGCAGGAAGTGGTCCATTCCAGCTCCTGCATGACGGCGGGGATGGTTTTCAGGCCCTTGGCCTTGATCAGGCGGCGGACTTCGTCGTGGCCGAGCGTGGTGCAGCCGCACATCGGCTGCACAGCCGCCGGATTGTACTTGTCGCCGATGGTCAGCACCATCAACTTTTCGACCAGCCCGGTGCAGGAGCCGCAGGAAGCGGACGCCTTGGTGTGGGCACGCACGTCGTCGAGCGAGGTCAGGCCCTTGGCCGTGATCGCGCCGGTGATCTTTCCCTTGCAAACGCCGTTGCAGCCGCAGATTTCCGCATCATCCGGCAAGGCTGCAACGGCCGCCATAGGGTCCAGGGAGGCGCCTCCTTGGTATGACTGGCCGAAGATAAGCGTGTCACGCATTTCCGATATGTCGGTCTGCTTCTTCTTGAGGTCGTTGAACCAGGCGCCGTCGGCCGTCTCGCCATAGAGCACGGTGCCGATGATGCGGTCATCCCTAAGCACCAGCCGCTTGTAGACACCGGCCGAAGCATCGCGCAGCACGATTTCCTGGCGGTCGTCGCCCTCGGCGAAATCGCCGAGCGAGAACAGCTCGATGCCGGTGACCTTGAGCTTGGTCGGCGTGTCCGAATGGACGAAGGCCGCCTTCTCGTCGCCGGCAAGCTGGCTGGCCGCGACGCGCGCCATTTCGTAAAGCGGCGCCACCAGCCCATAGACCTGGCCACTGACCTCGGCGCACTCACCGAGCGCATAGATGTCGGGATCGTTGCTGCGCATGCCGGCATCGACGACGATGCCGCGATTGACGGCGATGCCTGCTTCCTTGGCGATTGCGGCGTTCGGCCGGATGCCGACCGCCATGACCACCAGCGTCGCCGGGATGATGGTTCCGTCGGCAAGTTCCACCTGCTCGACCTTGCCGTTGCCCGTGATCGCCTGGGTGTTGGCCTTGGTGATGACCTTGATGCCGCGTTCTTCAACCGCGCATTGCAGGAGATAGCCGGCGGCGGGATCGAGCTGGCGCTCCATCAGCGTCGGCATGACGTGCAGCACGGTGACGTCCATGCCTTGCGCGTTGAGGCCGGCCGCGGCCTCCAGCCCGAGCAGGCCGCCGCCAATGACCACAGCCTTGGCCCGCGACTGGGCGGCAAGCATCATGGCCCGGACGTCGTCCAGATCGCGATAGGTGAGCACGCCCGGCAGATCGTGGCCGGGCACCGGGATGATAAACGGCACCGAGCCGGTGGCGATGACCAGCTTGTCGTAGGGCTCGGTCACGCCATGATCGGAGGTGACTGTCTTTGCCTGCCGGTCGATGGCGACGATCTTGTGGCCCTTGTAGAGGGTGATGCCGTGCTTGATGTACCAGCCGTCGCCATGGATGATGATCTCCTCATAGGCCTTCTCGCCCGACAGAACCGGCGACAGCATGATGCGGTCGTAGTTCACGCGCGGCTCGGCGTTGAAGATGGTGACCTGGTAGCGCCCAGGCGCCTTTTCCAGGAGATGCTCCAGCATGCGCCCGGGGGCCATGCCGTTGCCGATGATGACGAGTTTTTCGGTCATATCCTGATCCACTCCGGTCTCACTCAGCCGCGTAGGAAAGGCCTGAAGCTTCGGCAGACGCCGTGCGCTCCATCCGCCGGATGGAAAAATGCATCCAGGCAAAGCAGGTGGCGACGATGACGAAGAGCAGCATGAAGCAGCTCGACCAGACGCCGGTGAGGTCGTTGAGCGCGCCGAAGGCGATTGGCAGGATAAAGCCGCCGAGCCCGCCAATCATGCCGACAACGCCGCCGACCGCGCCGACACTCTGCGGGTAGTAAGCCGGGATGTGCTTGTAGACGGCGGCCTTGCCAAGGCTCATGAAGAAGCCGAGCACGCAGGCAACGGCTATGAAGGTGAGCGGGCCGATCTCGAAATGGAAGGCGATCGGCCCGCTGATGCCATGCACGACGTAGTCTGCCGAGGGGAGAGACAGAACGAGAGTCGCGCCGGCACTGACAGCGAAGGTCCAGTAGAGCACGGTGCGGGCGCCGATCCGGTCGGAAAGCACGCCACCATAGGCGCGGAAAATACTTGCCGGAATTGAATAGGCCGCGCCGATCATGCCGGCGGTCGCAAGCCCGAAGCCGTAGACGCCGATCAGGTAGCGGGGCAGCCACAGCGACAGCGCGACGAATGCACCGAAGGCGAAGAAATAATAGAAGGCGAAGCGCCAGACCTGCAGATTCTTGAGCGGCGCGAATTCCTGCAAGAAGCTTCTCGCGGGCGCTGCCTTGCAGGCACGGCGCTCGCGGATGACCGGATCGTCGCCGGTCGTGAACCAGAAGACGGCGGCCATGACGACGAGTGCTGCCGCCCAGATTAGCGCGACCGACTGCCAGCCCCAGGAGAGAAGCACGAACGGTGCCAGGAACTTGGTGACTGCGGCGCCGACATTGCCGACACCGAAAATGCCAAGCGCCGTGCCCTGCCTGCCGGCCGGAAAGAAACGCGAGACATAGGCGACACCGACGGCGAAGGAACCGCCGGCGAGCCCAACGCCTAGCGCGGCGACCAGCATCTGTCCGTAGGTGTGCGCAAAAGCGAGCAGGAAGGTAGCGACCGCCGCCGCAAGCATGGTCGCGGTGTATACCAGCCGTCCGCCAAAACGGTCGGTCCAGACACCGAGCACCATGCGCACGAGCGAACCGGTGAGGATCGGCGTGCCGACCAGCAGGCCGAACTCCGTCTCGTTCAACCCAAGGTCCTGCTTTATACGCACGCCGATGATTGAAAAGATCGTCCACACCGCGAAGCAGACGGTGAAGGCGATGGTGGACATCACAAGCGCCTGCTGGGGAGCACTGTCCTGGCTGGGCGCGGCTGGGAGATTTGCGGTCAATGTCTGGCTCCGGCTTGCGGCGTGGGAGGCACCGCGGATGTTTGTGGGTGAATGATCAGCGGCGCGGCATCGGCGCGTGCAACGAGACCGGGCTCGCCACGGTCGGGTCTTTGCTTTCCGTCTTTGCGCCGACGGGAAACAGCAGGAGCGCGGCGGTGAACAGCGCCGCCGTCAGCGCGCTGCTGGCCAGAAAATCGCGGCGCGTGAAGTCCGCGAGGGACGCGCCAGTTCCGATCCGTTTCGTCATCGTCGTCTCCGGTTGGGCGCCGCTTGGGACCAGCGCCGTCGATCGCGTAAAAACAAAAAAGCCGCCGGCCAGGTCTTCGCGCGTCCGTCTATCCGGGATCGCGTATGACCTGAGCGGCAGCTTTGCCTGTGGCGCCCGCCATTGGACGCCGTGTCACTTGGCCCTTGCGGACCTACATTCTAAAAAGCAGGAAGCGTGCCAATTCGACAGCGCTCTAGATTACCGAATGAAATCAATGTGAACCGCAGCCGAGCGATTTTTGACCAAGCCCAGCATCGGATCAAAGATTAGTCAGAATGCCTTGCGCAGCAGCATAATATTTGTGCAATGCGATAGATTGCCCATTGCCGATGCAGATTGCCAATTGTCGATGATGACGCGTTTTTCGGTCATGGCCTTATTCCGCGGCTTCGACGAAGCGGTGGCGTTCGTAGAGGAACTTCAGCACCGCCTCGCGGCAGCGCAGGAAGGTCCGGTCGGAGGAAAGCTCGATGCGCCGGCGCGGCCGGGCGAGCGGCACGGGAAGCACCTCGCCGATGGTTGCCGCCGGGCCGTTGGTCATCATGACAATGCGGTCGGACAACAGCACCGCCTCGTCGACGTCATGGGTGATCATGATCGTCGTCGAGCCAAGCCGGGAATGGATATCCATCACTGCGTCCTGCAGATGGGCGCGTGTCAGCGCGTCGAGCGCGCCGAACGGCTCATCGAGCAGCAGGATCTTCGGCTCCATGGCCAGCGCGCGGGCGATGCCGACGCGCTGCTTCATGCCGCCCGAAATCTCAGCCGGACGCTTGTCCCTGGCATGCGCCATCTGCACGAGGTCGAGATTGCGCATGATCCAGTCATGCCGCTCGGCCCGGGTCCTGGTGCTGCCGAACACCTTCGACACCGCCAGGTTGATGTTTTCGTAGACGGTGAGCCACGGCAGCAGGCTGTGGTTCTGGAACACCACGGCGCGCTCGGGACCGGGGCTGTCGACCTCCTTGTCTTCGAGCAGGACCGCGCCGGCGGACACTCTCGTCAACCCGGCGATCAGGTTGAGCAAGGTCGACTTGCCACAGCCGGAATGGCCGATGATCGAGACGAATTCGCCCTTGTCTATGGTCAGCCGAATGTCCTTCAGCACCTCGCTGACCTGGCCGCCGCGGGCGAAGGATTTGTCGATATGGTCGAGTTTCAGGTAGGCCGTCATCGCTCTCTCCTCACTTTGCCGTTGTGCCGCGGGTGACGAAGGCGCCGACCGCCGCGACCAGGCGGTCGAGGCAAAAACCGGTGACGCCGATATAGGCGAGCGCGACGATGATGTCGGGCAGCCGCGACGAATTCCAGGCATCCCAGATGAAGAAGCCGATACCGACGCCGCCTGTCAGCATTTCGGCCGCGACGATGGCAAGCCAGGACAGGCCGATGCCGATGCGCAGGCCGGTGAAGATGTAAGGTGCCGCGGCCGGCAACATTATCTTCACGAAGAATTCGAGCTGGTTGAGCCTGAGGATTCGGGAGACGTTGCGGTAATCCTCTGGAATGTTGCGGACGCCGACGGCGGTGTTGATGATCACCGGCCAGATCGAGGTGATGAAGATGACGAAGATTGCCGACGGGCTGGAATCGCGGAAGGCGGCCAGTGACAGCGGCAGCCAGGCGAGCGGCGGCACGGTGCGCAGAATCTGGAACACAGGGTCCAGGCCGCGCATCGCCCAGATCGACTGGCCGACCAGAGCGCCGAGCGCGACGCCGACGATTGCAGCCAGGCCGAAGCCGATGGCGACGCGCTGCAGCGAGATCAGCACTCGCCAGGCCAGTCCGATATCCTGCGGACCATAGTCGAAGAACGGATGGGCGATCAGATCGTAGGCCTCGTTCCAGACCTGGCTCGGTGGCGGCAAGCTGGCATTGGGCGACGAGCAGGCGATCTGCCAGATGACCAGCATGACGGCGATAACGACTGCCGGCGGCACCAGCGTGCTCGCCAGTTTGCCAGCGATCGCGGCGGGATCGAAGCGGCGCCTCACCTTGGCGGTGAAAGCTATAACCTCTGCGGGCTTGGCAGGCGTGGGGAACGCCTTCACCTTGCTGTCCTCGATGGTTTGGATAGACATTTCGCAAAAAGCTCCTTGAGAACGTGGAGTGACAGGCGGCGCCAACGGCGCCGCTTGCCGTCGACGTCAGGCCGATGCCTTGATCTTGAGGCTGTCGAGATAGGCGGACGGGTTGGCCGGATCGAAGATCTTGCCGTCGAAGAAGGTCTCCACGCCGCGCGACGAAGAGGCCGGGATATCGGCCGCCGCGACGCCGAGGTCCTTGGCCGCCTCGCGCCACAGATCTTCGCGGTTGACCTGATCGACCAGCGCCTTGATGTCGGTGGTCGCCGCGAATTTGCCCCAGCGGATGTTCTCGGCGAGGAACCAGCTGTCGTGGCTCTTGAAAGGGTAGGACACGCCACCCTTCCAGAACTTCATGTAGAGGTCGGTGCCGGTGGCAACGCGGCCATTGCCGTAGTTGATGTCGCCCTTGAGGCGCCCGATGATGTCGGCGGTCGGCACGTTCATCCATTGCCGCTTGCCGATGATGGCCGCCATCTCGTCCTTGTTTTCCATGGCTTCGCACCATTGCTGGGCTTCCATGACGGCCATCAGGATCGCCTTGGTGGCGTTCGGGTTCTTGTCGATGAAGGCGGCGCGCAAACCGAGCGCCTTTTCCGGATGGCCTTTCCAGAGCTCGCCTGTTGTGGCCGCGGTGAAGCCGACGCCCTGGTGGACGAGCTGCTCGTTCCATGGCTCGCCGACGCAGAACACGTCCATGTTGCCGACCTTCATGTTGGCGACCATCTGCGGCGGCGGCACGACGATGGTCGAGACATCCTTGTCGGGATCGATGCCGCCGGCGGCCAGCCAGTAGCGCAACCAGAGATCATGGGTGCCGCCCGGGAAGGTCATGGCGGCCTTCACCTCCTTGCCTTCGGCCTTTTTGGCGGCGAAGGCGTCCTTCAGCTTGGAGGCATCGAGGCCGACGCCGGTGCCGGCATACTCCTGCGCGACGGAAATGGCCTGGCAGTCGTAGTTCAGCCGCGCCACGAGCGCCATCGGCATCGGCTGGTTGTTCTGCGTCACCTTGCCGGTGTGCATCAGGTAAGGCATCGGCGTCAGAATATGGGCGCCGTCGATGCCGTTGGCTTCGCCGCCGAGCATCAGATTGTCACGCGTCGCGCCCCAGGAGGCCTGCTTGAGCACCTCGACATCGGGCATGCCGAATTTTTCGAACAGGCCCTTCTCCTTGGCGATCATCAGCGGCGCTGCATCGGTCAGCGCGATAAAGCCGAGCTTGGCGCCGGTGACTTCCGGAGCTGCCGTCGCCGCATAGGCGCCGGACGGCAGCAGCGCGCGCGCCGCCGCCAGCGTTGCCGCGGTGGCAGCACTTGCCATCAGAAAATTGCGGCGGGTCATGCCCTCGAGAGGGGCTTCAGTCTTGATGCGTTTCGTCATCGTCGTCTCCCGTTGGGCACTGCTTGGGATCAGCGCCGTCGATTGCGTGTTCGGTCAAAACAAAAAAAGCCGCCGGCCAGGCCGCGCGCGTCCGTCCATCCGGGATCGCGTGTTGACCTGAGCGGCAGCTTTGCCTGTAGCGCCCGCCATTGGACGCCTGTTCCGTGACCCCGAGAAGAGTCTGCCTATTGCAAAGCAGGAACCGTGCCAGTTTCGGAATGGATGACAAACATCAATGAGATCAACGGTATGCCACAACCGTCGGCGCGCTGGCCCGCTGGGCGAGCAAGCCAAAGATTGTTCATTAGCGCCGTTGCACGCATAATTTTTGTGCAATGCACAAGAATGGCGCGAAAATGATCAGGCTTCGGCGCGCGCCAATTTCTGCTCAGCAATGTAGGCGTCGATCTCGTCGGGATCGAATATCTGGCCATCGAAGAAACCATCGGGGCCGAGAACCAGACTAGCGCCGGCGGAGCCGACGGGTGTGGCAGACGCCAGCGCGCCCTCGACCTTAGAATTGGCGCCGGGAAGTGCGACGCCGAGCGGCTTCAGCGCCGACCGGTAAAGATCGGGGCGGTAGCAGTCGCGGGCAATAGCGAGGTTTTCCGGCGTGTGCGCGACATGCCCCCAGCGCACCATCTGCGTATAGAACCACAGCGCGTGGCTCTTCCATGGAAAATTCGCTGCCTTGCCGAAAGGAAGAAAGAAGTCCTCAACGGCCAGTTCCGCGCCACCGCCCAGCGCTACATGTCCGGTCAGGATCGGCATCTGCAGCGCCGGCGAAAGACCGAGAACGGAAGGCTGCGCCATCAGGACGGCCAGTTCGCCGCGGTTTGCCGGATCCTGGCACCAGCGGGCCGAATGATGCAGCGCGCGCAGCAGCGCCGCCAGCGCATCCGGATTCTGCTCCGCCCACGCCTTGCGCACGCCGACCACCTTTTCCGGGCTGTTGCGCCACAGCAGCGCCTTGACGGTGACGATATGGCCGGTGCCGGCAACGACCGAGGCGCTGTTCCAGGGTTCGCCGACGCAGTAGCCGTCGATCCTGCCGGCGGCGAGCGCGTCGGCCATGAAGGGCGGCGGCACGATGACGATTTCTATTTCGCGCGACGGATCGATGCCACAGGCCGCGAGCCAGTAGCGCAGTTCGTAATTGTGTCCCGAGTGCGGATGCACGACCGCAAAGCGCAGCGGGTCGCGACCGGCATTTGCCCGCTCACGGATCAGCACCCCCAAGGCCTTGCCGGCTCGCGCCGGATCGAGATCGGGCAACGCACCATGCGCGACCATGCCCGCCCAGAGCGTGTTCGAAACCGTCACGCAGTTGCCGCCCAGTCCCAGCGAGAACGGCACGATCGTGTCGGAGGCGAGCGGGGTGAGCCCCAGATTGCAGGCGATCGGCATCGGTCCCAGCATATGCGCCAGATCGAAATGCCCGATCGCGATGCGGTCGCGGATGTTGGCCCAGGACGTCTCGCGGCTGAGCGTCAGATCGACGCCTTCGCGCGCGGCAAAGCCGATCTCTCTCGCTGCAACAAGAACCGCGCTGTCGAACAGCGGTATGAAACCGGCATTGATCTGGTGTTCGGCCGCCATGCTCAACTCTCTCCGGGATCCAGAAGGCCTGCGGCCGTCACCAGACTCTGCGCGATTTCGCTGATTTTGCGGTTCTGGTTCATCGCGGTCTTACGCAGAAGCGCATAGGCTGCGTCCTCCGACAGGCCGCGCGACCTCATCAGGATGCCCTTGGCGCGGTCGATGACCTTGCGGTCCTCCAATTCACTGCGGGCTTCTTCCAGCTCGCGCGCCATCCGCGAGAAGGCGTTGAAGCGACTGATCGCCATGTCGAGGATCGGCTTGACGCGCTCCTGGCGCAGCCCGTCGACGACATAGGCGGAGACCCCCGCTTCCACCGCGGCCTCGATCGAAGCCTGATCCGACCGGTCGACGAACATGGCGATCGGCCGCTTCACCACGCGCGAAAGCTGGAACATGTTTTCAAGCATGTCGCGGTTCGGATTTTCGAGATCGATGACGATTACGTCCGGCTCGATCTCGGCGATGCGCCGCGCTATTCCCGCAACATCGTGAACGACCGTGACCTGCTCATGCCCGGCCTCCCGCAATCCCGCCTCGATAATGGAGGCGCGGATGTGGTTTTCATCGATCACCAGGACGGTGAGGGATTTTCGGATCATGCCGTATTTTGCGCACGCCGCGCGATTGTGCAATGCGGCACGGCAATAATTGACGCAGTCATCTCTTCGAATTCAGAGGGACCGCCATATGTTCGCGGAGCCGACCCGTTAAGCTTCTTTAAATACCATTAATAGGGCTGACTTTGGTTTTTGTATCCACTGCGCTATCTTCCAATTGCGAACCTTGTCTCGCTGCCTAGAAGATTGGAGGTTTCCATGGATCGGCGATCATTTTTGACAGGAATGTTTGGCCTTGCTGGGGCAGCAGCCCTTGTGAGCGCAGTTCGGCCTATCGACGCAATAGCCGGTGTACCGGACGCCAGAAGCGGCATTCTCGATGAACTCGACGCGCCGGATATAGAAACCTTCGAGGACGAAGATACTCAAGCAGAGCCGGTCCGCCATCGGCGGTGGCACCGCAGGCGGCGGCGCAGGCGGCGCGCTTGGAGAAGGGTCTGCCGTCGCTACTGGCGGAATGGCTATCGGCGCGTCCGGTGCCGTCGCAGGCGGGTTTGGGTCTGGGATTGGTATTATTAGCAAATAGTGTGCTGAAAACCCCGGTGGTTGCCGGGGTTTTCGCTTCAGGCGACCGCTAGGGACCCTGCGGCGGATGTCACCGCAAGGTGTCGGCTAGCAGAAATCCAGCGAACAGGAGGACCGACCGGTTTTGTGAGGCCTGCCAGTGATAGGCAGGCCTAAAGAGACTGATTTCCGTAGGAGAAGACTGGTGGAGCCAATCGGAATCGAACCGACGACCTCTTGAATGCCATTCAAGCGCTCTCCCAACTGAGCTATGGCCCCACTTCCGGCAGTCTACCGGCGCCGTTGCCGGCGAAGAGATCCGGCGCGGGTTGAGACCGCGCCGTTAGTGCAGGCGGCTTCTAACCCCGCCTTCCGTCAATATCAAGCCTTCAAGAGCGGCTTTTTCTTAAGACGCCGCGAAAGTCGGCGGGCGCTCGCGTCAGAGGCCGGATCAGACTTCGTCGTCGTCGTCGCCGACGCCGATCATGTCGGCGACATCGTCGTCTTCTTCCTCTTCGTCGGCGAGGAAAGTATCGTCGTCGTCATCGCCGAGATCCACATCGTCCTCGTCATCGCCGAGATCGGGCAGATCGTCGGCTTTCGCATCCTCGTCCGCCTCTTCGAGGGAGACGACCTCGACACCCTCTTCCTCCTCGGCGTCCGCTTCCTTCTCGGCAACTTCCTCTTCCTCCTCGATGGGGGCGACCTTGCCTTCCTCGAAATAGGAACGTGGATAGCTCTTGCCGGTATAGGGCGAGACGACCGGATCCTTGTTCAGGTCGTAGAATTTTTGACCCGTTTCGGGGTCGATGCGTTTGGTGCCAAGTTCGGGTTTTGCCACAGCAAGCCTCGTCGATGAAAGTTTGGTCCCCATAACCAGAGTTTACGGCGCTGTCAAAGCCTAAAGCCAACGTCATAAATCCCGGTGTTGAGAGACCTGTTGCAAGGGGATGACCATTTCGGTCCGCCGTGATACGAGACCGCCCAAACCAAAAGAAAAGGCCGGCTGCCGGCGTTTGATCCAGGGAAAACCCCATGTCGCACACTGCCGCCCCGAAACCGGCCACCGCTCGCAAATCGTCAGCGCTTTCAGGCACGGCGCGGGTGCCCGGCGACAAGTCGATCTCGCACCGCTCGTTCATGTTCGGCGGCCTCGCCTCCGGCGAGACCCGCATCACCGGCCTGCTGGAAGGCGAGGATGTGATGCGCACCGGCGCGGCGATGAAGGCGATGGGCGCGCATATAGAAAAGCACGGCACTGAGTGGGTGATCCGCGGCACCGGCAACGGCGCGCTGCTGCAACCGGAAGGTCCGCTCGATTTCGGCAATGCCGGCACCGGCTCGCGCCTCACCATGGGCCTGGTCGGCACCTACGACATGGAAACGACCTTCATCGGCGACGCTTCGCTGTCCGGCCGGCCGATGGGCCGCGTGCTCGAGCCGCTGCGCCAGATGGGCGTGCAGGTGCTGAAGGCGACGCCCGGCGACCGCATGCCGATCACGCTGCACGGGCCCAAGCACGCAGCGCCCATCACCTACCGCGTGCCGATGGCCTCGGCGCAGGTGAAGTCGGCGGTGCTGCTCGCCCGGCTGAACACGCCCGGCGTCACGACCGTCATCGAGCCGGTGATGACGCGCGACCACACCG
>NZ_RZTI01000128.1:1405-17874 GCF_003997275.1 Mesorhizobium sp. M6A.T.Ce.TU.002.03.1.1 | reverse complement strand
CAGCAGGCCCAGCATGCCAGCCAAGCCGCCGACCCCTTGACCCAAAAGAAGTCCGATCAGACCGCCGAGCAGCAGGCCACGCATCATCGAACCGCCGAGGCCGCTGAAGATCCCTGGTCGTTGGGATGCCGGCGTCTGGCGGGCCGCATTGTTCGTCGCGGGCGTCATCGAGCGCTCGACCGGCGCGGCCGGATGTGGCGCCGTCCTGGTCGGCGGGACCGACTGGAAAGTGCGCGTGCCGCGGCTGCCGAAGCTGCCGCCACGGCGCGCCTCGGCGTAATCGGCCGTGACCATGGAAAGTGCCAGGAACAGTCCTGCAAACAAAACTGCAAACCGGCTCGAACGCGAAATCATCATAGCAAACCCTTAAGCGACACTCTTGCCGCTCATATGGGGTGCGCCGATCGAAATATCAGTGACCCGCACCAGCCATTGAGGAGAATTCCGTTACCGCCCCTCCACCAGGCACGGCAGCTGACGTGATCCTTCTGCTAAATTGTGCGTTGTTGCCTGAGGGCACGCCGAGGGAGACGAACATGTTTGCAGGTTTCAGCGCCACCAGCTTGCAACTGGACGAGACGACCATTTTCGCAAGGGTCGGCGGAACGGGTCCGCCGCTGCTGCTTCTTCATGGTTTTCCCGAGACACATCTGATGTGGAGAGATATCGCCACAGCATTGGCGCCCCGCTTTACGGTGATCGCCGCCGATCTTCGAGGCTACGGGCAAAGCGGGTGTCCGATTTCCTCTGCCGATCATAGTCCATACGCCAAACGCGCCATGGCCGGCGACATGGTTCAAGTCATGAAGCGGCTGGGGTTTGAGCAGTTCATGGTTGCCGGACATGATCGCGGCGGGCGGGTCGCCTATCGCCTGGCGCTCGACCATCCCGGCAAAATCTCCAAAGTCGCCGTCCTCGACGTCATCCCCACCGCCGCCGCGTGGGATAGGGCGGACGCCAGGCTGGCTCTGAGCTTCTGGCCCTGGAGCCTTCTTGCGCAACCGGAGCCTCTGCCGGAGCGACTGATAGGCGCGGCGCCCGATGCCATCGTCGACAATGCGATTGTGCAGTGGGGGTCGCCGGCAGAAATGTTCTCTGCGGAGGTCAGGGACGCCTATGTCGATGCGCTTCGCGATGCCGTTCATGTTCATGCGATATGCGAAGAGTATCGGGCCGCTGCCACGATCGATCGTGAACTTGACGCGGCGGACCAGGCAAACGGCCGCAGCATCGAGTGTCCGCTCATGGCACTGTGGAGTAGCGAAGGCGGCCTGGAGAACTGGTATGTCGAGGAAGGCGGATCGCTGGCTATTTGGAGAAAATGGGCCGACAGCGTTGAAGGAAGCCCTGTCCAAGGCGGGCACTTCTTTCCAGAAGAGCATCCTCACCAGACCGCAGCGGCTCTCTCGAAATTCTTCGAGGATAATAGGGGGAATGACGCGTCGAACAGAGTATTGTAGAGGTCACATGCTTCCGTTACGCAAAACCTCGGGAACGCTCCGCGGCCCGAGACCGAGAACCCTCTGATATTCGCCCGTTCGGCGTCAAACCTGCTTGATAAAAAATGAAGGCGATCACTAAAGCCGCGCCCCTGATATGCAGCTTCGTATTTCTCGGAGGTTGCGCATCACCCTTCCGCGCATCCTTTGATGCCGCGAAATACGACAAGATGAGCTGCGTCGAACTCAATGTGGCCATGGGCGAAGTCGCCAAGGAGATGTCGGCGACTGCGATCACTCGGGGCAAAGTCGCTCAAACCAACATTCCGAGTTGGCTATGGGGAGGACGGCGTGTCGCCTCTACCATCACTGCCCGCCAGAGCGCGAAAATCGAGCGCTTGCGGCAGCAGGAGGCTGCGATCGCAGCGGTGAGACGAAGCAAATGCTGATTGCGGCGCCGGAGTGAGAGCCTGCAAGCCGAAGGCAGAAGGTCAACGTCGCAGGACGTGGCATTGGAGCCGAGGCTCGACGGCTTCATGAATTCGGTCATCCTCACCGTCACGGCTTCAGTCTCGGCGACACGGCCAAGCCGAGGAAAACGATAACGGCCTGATTGAGGCGCAGGATGTCCGCGTCGTCCAATCGCCCGATATTTGCGCCGATCTTGGATTTCGGGACCGTGGTGATCTTGTCCACCATCAGTCGGCAGACGGCGAGCAGCCCGTTGCGCTCGTTCGGTTCGACGGCTAAACGGAACAATGGCGCGTCCGTCTCGTCGGTCGTCAAGCCACAGATGGTAATCGAATCCGTCGCATCGAAACTGTCATCTTGGATGATGACGATAGGACGAGGTTTGCCGGCGAAATCCTTGCCGCCGGCGACCGTCCAGATATCGCCACGCTTCATTCATCACCCCAATCCGATATCGCGTCGATGAACGCCTGATCCTCGCTTGCATGGGCGCTTGCCGCGACGGCCAGCGACTGACGATGCGCTTCCGAACGGAAGGCCGGCGCACGCACGTCCGGCACCCATATCTGTATCGGGCGCAGACCCTGCCGGCGCAGACGTTCACGATGTTCCCGCACCTTCATGCCTGAGGACTTAGGCTTCGATGCCGAGGCCATGACGATTCTCCCGCTAATGGTTACATGTAACCTATTGCGGAGGGCGAGCTTTGACCAGTCCTCATCGGAAAGCCCACAACGGGGCTACGACAACGGCTGTGACTCGCTACTATTGCGAGCCATGTTATCCTATTGGCTTCAGCCGTTCGATGAAGCGCCCCTTGCGGATATGCCGTTCGCGGATCGCCTGCAACCGGCGGGCGAAGTCGCCAATCGTCCCCCGCTCCTCGGCAATCGCCTTGAGGTCGAGCAGAAGACCGGCGGCCGTATCGTAGCCGGAAGCGTTGCGGCGCTCGATTTCGGTCTCCACCTCGCGCCACACGGTTTCGCCGCGCTGCATGATCGCATCGAGCCGGGCGCGGCGGGCGCGTAACTCTTCCGCCTCCCGCCGTTTCCTTTCGGCCTCCCGCCGCTCGCTTTGCTCGCGCTCGCGAGCCTCACGGATCGCATCGGCATGGGCGCGCAATTCGCCAGCCGAGCGCGGAGCGACGGCGGGTCGAGCCGCCGAGGTCTGCAACGCCTGGCGATCCCGAACGAGCGGCCGAAGCTCACTCGCCACATGCGAATCGCCCTCGGCCAGTCGAGCAAGCAGCATCGTTTTTTCACGATCAGGCAAATCGGCAAGGGAACGACGGATGACATCCGATGACAATGGGTCCTCCGCCGTCGTGCCGGCGGGACGTTCGGCTGCCGCCTCGACGAGATCGGCATCGAGACGGAAGAACCGCGCGAAAGCGTCGAGCGCGCCAGTCATCGGGCCGATCCCCGGCAACGGTTCCGCCTCGTCCGGCTCGATAGAACCGGCCTCGACCGCCATCAGCCACACCAGATAGAAAAGCCTCAGGTCGCCGCCAAGCACATCCGCACGCAGCGGCGCGAGCGCCTCGAGCCAGTCCGATTCGTCGTCCCAATAGTCCTCGGGCTCCAGTTCCTCGCACAGGATGTCGACGATCAGATTTTCACCCGATGTCGTGACATCGACGCAATCGACCGAGTGGAGAAATCCGTCGAGACGCCGCCGATCGACCAGCCGCTTCGGCAGACGAACCATCAGGCGGTACGTGCCCCAATTGGCCAGATAGAGATGGAGATCGAACCAGCGCTCCATCAACTCGACCGGGTCGCCTTTGAAGTCGCCCCACTCATAGGAATTCGTGAAGCTCGTGGCGGTGATCCGCGCTCGTGTCGACAAATCGCGCAAGACCCGGCGATCCGCTTCGCTGAGCGGACGGTCGACCGTCCGAAACTCGTAATATTGGTATTCGCTCATGACCGCGTTCGCTTGGTTCTGTAATGGCCGACGCCGACACCGCCAGCAGGCCGGCGATAGTGATTCAGACCGGATGCAGAATACCGTCCGTTTCGAGAATGCGAAGCGCCTCGATGAGCGTCTTGCCGGCGTAAAGCCGCCACCATTTGCCCGTGTGCCGCATCCAGTAGATATCGAATTGATCTGGCCCCACGCGATCGATTCTGGCGAAAGCCGCGTCGAACTCCTCGCCGCGATTGTGTTCCATGCCCGACCGGTAGCGCTGGATGAAGCGGTATCGACCAGCTGCCCAGGAGCCGCGGATATCAATCACGTAATTCCATTCGGTCGGTCGGATCTCGGGCAGGAACCGAGGTTTCAGGACGTCACGGATGAACGTCTCGCAGGTCGCTACGATCGCTTGTTTTTCCCGCTCGTCGGCCACGGCCAGCCTTCCGGCACGCGGCGCGATGACCCATTGTTTCCTCTTGGCCACGGCCTTGATCCACCCTTGCGTTGCTGATTTATCTCATACGCGGGTAGCGATATTCTGCCGATTCACGCGAGAGCAGCAACCATGAAACCGGACCAGCGGGCAAGGAAATGGATCGCCAAGAAGGCCAAGCTGGGCGTGCGCAGTTATCCGGTCGGCACCATCGCCTTCTATGGCCCCGATGGCCTCCGCGCCACGAAGGTGGCGGTGGGTATCGTCCCCGCCCCTCAATCCGAGGCGACGATCCTGCGTCGCTGGTTTGACGAAACCAGCGACGTACGGAGGAACGATACGGTCTTCGCCGAGATCGCCGCGCTCTTGCGCGGGCATGGGGTGCATTCCGTAGCGATGGTGGACGGAATTCTCGGCTGTCCGCACGAGGAAGGAATCGAGTACCCGGAAGGCGGCACTTGCCCGAACTGCCCGTACTGGGCAGGGCGAGATCGTTGGACAGGCGGGCTCGGTAGGAACTGATGCCCGACAGGTGGTTTCGTGGGCTATGGCGCCGATGCAGGACTCTTCATCCCGCGCGGTCCATCGTCAGCGTAATGGATAACCTCAGCCCGATGCCCCGGATTGGTGCGCGGCGATCGCGCTCAGAAAAATCTGACCGAATTCCCTAAGCTTCGCGGCGCCGACACCGTTGACTGCGGCGAAGGCGTCGAGGTCGCGCGGGCAGCGTTCGGCCATGTCGATCAGTGTGCGATCGGAGAAGATCACGAAGGCCGGCACCTGGCGCTCCCGGGCAAGACGCAGCCGCACCGCCTTGAGCGTGGCCAACAGCGCGGAATCCAGCCCTTCCGTGCCCGCGGCAGCATCGGGACGTGTCTTGCCACGCAGAGCGCGGCTCCGCACCTCTACGCGATACCGGAACGGGACATCGCCACGGGCCAGCTCACGGCCCTTTTCGGCGATGGCGAGGCCGCCATGGCCGCCTGAGTCCAATGTCAGAAACCCTCCCGCGACAAGCTGGCGGACCAGCGACAGCCACACATCCTTCTTGTGCGCCACACCGGTCCCGAAGCTGGCAAGCCTGTGGTGGTTCCTGGCCAGGACCTTCTCGGTTTCGTGGCCGATCAAAACATCGGCGACATGGGCAGCACCAAAGCGCTCGCCGGTCTGGGCGATGGCCGCGAGGATGATCCGTGCCTCCGCCTCGCCATCCGCATGCGGCGTCTGGTCAAGGCAATTGTCGCAATTGCCGCAAGGCACTGCTGTTTCGCCGAAGTAGCCAAGCAGGATCTGGCGGCGACACTGCGCCGTCTCGCAATAACCGATCAGCGTGTCGAGGCGGCCATGCGCGCGTCTTTTATGCTCCGCCGGCGCATCCTCGTCTTCGATGAAAAGCCGGCGCATGCGGATATCGCCGAGACCGAAGAGCATATGTGCCTCGGCAGCCCGCCCGTCGCGGCCCGCGCGCCCAATTTCCTGATAATAGGCTTCGAGGCTGCCCGGCAGATCGGTATGGAAGACATAGGCGACGTCAGGCTTGTCGATGCCCATGCCGAAGGCGATGGTCGCCACCATCACGACGCCGGACAAGGTCATGAAAGCGTTTTGATTTGCTTCACGCGCGTCCTTGCTCATGCCGGCATGATAGGCCAGGGCACGCACGCCGTTCTTCTCGAGGAACGCCGCCATCTCCTCGGTCTTCTTGCGCGACAGGCAATAGACGATCCCGCTGCGGCCGGCATGACGCTCTACGAAGCTCAGCAATTGGCGCTTGCTGTCCTGCTTGGCCTCGATGCCAAGCTTGATGTTCGGCCGGTCGAACCCCAGCACCAGGCTTTCGACACGCCCGGCGAACAGCTGCGCGGCGATGTCGGTGCGCGTCGCCTCGTCCGCCGTCGCCGTCAGCGCAATGATCGGCACGCCAGGGAAAATGTCGCGCAGCCGCGACAACTCTTCATATTCGCGCCGGAACGCCGGGCCCCACTGGGAGATGCAATGCGCCTCGTCGACGGCGATCAGCCGGATATCGAGCCTGGCGAGCGCCTCGAGCATCCGCGCGGTCATGAGCCGTTCCGGCGCAAGATAGAGCAGGCGCGTCTGGCCCGCCGCAACGCGGCGCCATGCGGCGACATTGGCATCGCGGTCAAGCGAGGAATTGATCGTATCGGCGGCCACGCCGGCAAGACGCAATGCGGCGACCTGGTCCTGCATCAGCGCCACCAGGGGCGAAACGACAATGGTGAGCCCGCCCAGGACCAGCGCCGGGACCTGGTAGCAGAGCGATTTGCCAGCGCCGGTCGGCATCACAGCCAGCACATGACGCCCGGCCAGCAGCGCCTCCGTCACAGCGTCCTGGCCGGGACGAAAATCGTCGAAGCCGAACACGTCCTTCAGGACGCGCCGCTTGGGATCCTCCGCCGGGACGCTCGCCGTCGATACCTGCATCAGGGAATTTCTACAATCGGCGCCGCCTGAAAAGGCAAGGTGGGAACGGTCAGGAGCAGCGGCGACGTGACCTGCCGAAGCTCCCCGACGAATCTCCAGGTGACTGCCTTGACCGCGGTTTCGAACACTTGATCCCCCTTCAAGCCCTGTCTCCGTCGGCGCCAACTGAAAGAATATCTCCCTCATTGGCGGATATGGGATCGTGATTCCAGCCCCTATTCGCTTTGGCTGTGAATATCGCGTTGGCTCTGGCCGGTTAATCCTATCTTCATCATAATTCGGCAGGTTCAGGTTCTGCGGTGATGTTTTGAGTACCGCGGCGCCACAAGCGCCCAGGCAACACGCCCGCGTCTCTCCGGAGGCGCGGGCTTTTCGTTTGCGGGGTATGCTGGAAGCGCCTGCCCCCTCGGCCGGACACACGCCGCGATGACCTGCCTTCGCGCGGCTTCAGTCGATAAAATCGGCGCGGTGCGGCGTAAAGCTGTCGACCAGGCGCCCGGCCTCGAGCGCCCTGACGCCATGAACCAGGTTGGAAGGGACAATGAAGCTGCTTCCCGTCTCCAGGATCTCGGTCCTGCCGTCGATGGTGACCTCGAAGCGGCCTTCGGCGACGTAGCTCGCCTGGACATGCGGGTGCGAATGCAGCGCGCCGACACCGTCCTTGTCGAACCCGAACTCGACCATCATCAGTTCGTCCGTGTGCAGCAGCACACGCCTGCGATTGCCGTCCGGCGTCGGCGTCCATGCGCCCTCGCCGGCGTGCGAGAAGATCTTCGTTCCGGTCATCGCCAAATCCTCCTCATCGCGCCAGCCAGCCGCCGTCCACCGGCACCACCGCGCCATGCATATAGTTGGACGCCGGCGCCAGCAGGAAGACAGCCGCGTCGCCGATGTCTTCCGGACCGCCCCAGCGCCCGGCCGGAATGCGCGCCAGAATGGCGGCGCTGCGGTCTGGATCGGCACGCAGCGCCTCGGTGTTGTTGGTTTCGATATAGCCGGGCGCAATGCCGTTGACGTTGATGCCTTTCGACGCCCATTCGCAGGCGAGCAATCGGGTGATGCCGAGCACGCCGTGTTTCGAGGCGGTATAGGAGGCGACGCGGATGCCGCCCTGAAAGCTGAGCATCGACGCGATGTTGACGATCTTGCCGCGCCGCCCCGGATCGGCAAGCACGCGCCGGGCAAAGCTCTGGCCGAGAAAAAAGACCGTCTTCAGATTGACGTCCGTGACGTCGTCCCAATCGGCTTCCGTCAGATCGACGGCGTCGGCGCGCCGAATGATGCCGGCATTGTTGACCAGCCCATCGAGCGGCCCGGTTTCGTCCCAGACGCGATCGAGCATCGCCTGGGCGGCGGCATGATCGGCAAGATCGCAGCGTTCCGCCTCGAAGCGTCCGCCCACCGCCGCGACCTTTTCCGCCGTCTCGTCCATCGCCGAACGGCCGACGCCGACCACAGCACCACCGGCGCGCGCGATCGACAGGGCGATGCCTTGACCGATGCCGGTATTGGCGCCGGTGACAAGGATGCGCTTGCCGGCGAGGCTGAAAGCCGAGAGGTCGCTCACCGCAGCTCTTCCATCGCTACCGGATCGACATCGGTATAGTCGACATTGTCGCCGGCCATCGCCCAGATGAAGGCGTAGTTGGAGGTGCCGGCGCCCGAATGGATCGACCATCCCGGCGACAGCACCGCTTCTTCATTGCGCATGACGAGGTGGCGGGTCTCGTCCGGTTCGCCCATGAAATGGAACACGCGCGCCGCTTCCGGTAGGTCGAAATAGAGGTAGGCCTCCATGCGTCGGTCATGCACATGGCACGGCATGGTGTTCCAGACCGAGCCTGACGCAAGCTGGGTCATGCCGACGACGAGCTGGCAGGTTTTGACGCCTCCGGCATGGATGAACTGGAAGATCGAGCGCTCGTTGCAGGTCGCCTGGCTGCCGAGGTCGAGCCGCTTGGCATCGCCGATGCGGATCAGCTGGCTGGGATGGCTCTGATGCGCCGGCGCGCTGAGTAGATAGAACTTGGCCGGCTCGGCCGGATTGACTGAGGCGAACGACACCTCATTGGCGCCCATGCCGAGATACAGCATGTCGCGCGGCTGCAGCTCGTAGGATTGGCCGCTCGCCTTCACCATGCCGGCGCCGCCTATGTTGACGGCGATCATTTCGCGGCGATCGAGAAAGTTCTTGGTCCCGGTCGGCTTGATCGCCTCCAGCGGCAGCGGCGTGCCCGCGGGCATGGCGCCGCCGACGATCATGCGGTCGTAATGCGTGTAGGTCAGGCCGATGCGGCCTAACTGGAACAGGCCTTCGATCAGGAAATTGTGACGAAGCTCGTCCGTCCCCATCGCCGCGGCGGTAACAGGGTCGATGGCGAAGCGCGAGGTGAAGTCCGTGTGATTGTCAGTGTGATTCATTGCTGTCCCATTGGGCTGCCTCATTGGTCATTCGGTTGCCGCGGCCTTAACCGACTCAGCATAAAAACTTTGACGTGCGTGCAGCCGCTCACGATAGCGCTGCTGGCTAGCGGTGAGATGCGCGCGCATGGCTTCGCGCGCGGACTCGGCATCGCCTGTCGTAATGGCATTCAGGATCACCAGATGCTCGCCTTGCAGTCCCCGCTGGTAGACGTCGGATTGGGCGAGCTCGGTGGACCACGGTGACGTCACGTCGCAAGGAATGGCGCGCCGGCCGAGCACGTCGAGCATCTCGACATAGAACGGGTTGTTGGTGGCGCTGGCGATCGCGCGGTGGAAGGCAAGGTCGGCCGGACCCGTCGGCTCGCTGTTCAAGAGCAGCCTCTCGAACTCGAAGAACGCCTCCTGGATCGCCGCTTCCTGCGCGGCATTGCGACGGATAGCGGCGAGCCCGGCGGATTCGATCTCGATCGCCAGGCGCACTTCGAGCACGTTGAGCGCGATCGAATCCTTGCTGCCCATGTCCGCGGCCAGCGCGCCGAACATCGTCGATATATGCTCGGTGACGAAGACACCGGCGCCCTGGCGCGGCTCAACCAGACCGTCGGCAGCGAGCTTGGCCAGCGCTTCGCGGATGACGGTGCGGCTGACCCCGAAGGTTTCGGTCAGCTGACCCTCGGTCGGCAGCTTTTGGCTTGGCTGGATCTCGCCCGCCTGCAACTGCTTGCGGATCGCCGCGACCACGGTCTCCGACAGCTTGGGCTTGCGTTCGACCTTCAGGCTGATCGCCGTATCCGATGCCATTGCCAACCCCTATTTGAAGACGCTCGGCAGCCATAGCGAGATGGCCGGAATGTAAGTGACGAGCCCCAGCACCACGAGGCCTGCCCCATAGAATGGCCAGATCGAGCGCATCGCTTCCCAGACGGATATTTTGCCCACCGCGCACGCCACGAACTGCACCGCGCCCACCGGCGGCGTGTTCAGCCCGATGCCGAAGTTGAGGATCATGATGACGCCGAAATGCACCGGATCGACGCCGTAGGCCTGTGCCACGGGCAGGAAGATCGGCGTGCAGATGATGATCGTCGGCCCCATGTCCATGAACGTGCCGAGAAACAGCATCAAGAGGTTGAGCAGGAGAAGCACGACCAGCGGATCTTCCGAGATCGCGTTCATCGAGGCTATGAGCGCCGCCGGCACTTTCAGGAAGGCCATCAACCACGAGAACGCCGCCGCCATGCCGATGATGAGCAGCACCATGGCGGTGGTGCGCACGGCGCCATGGGTGGCATGAACGAAACCTTCCCAAGTCATCTGCCGGTAAACCAAGACAGTCACGAGCAACGCATAGATGACTGCGATGCAGGAACTCTCGGTGGCCGTGAAAATACCCGATCGCACGCCGCCGAAGATGATCGCGATCAGCAGCAGGCCGGGCACCGCGACGGCGAAGAGATGCGCGACGGCGGCGAAACCCGGAAACGGCTCGGTCGGATAGCCGCGGGAGCGCGCCACGAAATAGGCGGTGACCATCAGTGCCAGGGCCAAAAGCAGGCCCGGGATGATGCCGGCCGTGAACAGGTCGGCGATCGAGATCTTTCCGCCTGCCGAGATCGAGTAGATAATCATGTTGTGCGACGGCGGCAGGAGCAGCGCGATCAGCGCCGCCATCGACGTGACGTTGACGGCGTAGTCCGCTCCATATCCACGCGCCTTCATCTGCGGGATCATCAAGCCGCCTACCGCTGCCGCCTCCGCCACCGCGGAGCCCGAAATGCCGCCGAACAGTGTAGCGGTCGCGATGTTGACCTGCCCGAGACCGCCACGCATGTGGCCGACGAGCGAGCCGGCGAAGGCGACGATCTTGCTGGCGATGCCGCCGCGCACCATCAAGTCGCCGGCGTAGATGAAAAACGGAATGGCCAGCAGCGAAAAGACGCTCATGCCGGAATTCAGGCGCTGGAACACGATGAGCGGCGGCAGGCCCATGTAGAGGACGGTGGCAAAGCTTGCGACGCCGAGGCAGAAGGCGATCGGCGTGCCGATAAGCATCAGAACGGTGAAGACGCCGAAGAGTATCCAGAGTTCCATGGCGTCAGACCTTCACGTTCGCTGTGTCGAGTTCGGCTGCGACTTCCGCCGGCGGCAGCTCATCGAGCGCATCGTCGATCGGCGCACCGGAGAGGCGAAGCACGATCCGCTCCAGCGTGAAAAGCACGATGAGCGCGCCTCCCGCGACAAGCGGGACGTAGTCCCAGCCCCCTGATATGCCGAGCGACGGCAAGGTGGCGCCCCAGGTCAAGGCGACCAGCTGGCTGCCATACCAGATCATGCCGATGCCGAAGGCGAGCGCGACGAGGTCCGAGATCATCCTCAGCCAACGCTTGCCGCCTTTCGGCAGCACGTAGAGCAGGACGTCGAAGCCGAGGTGATAGTTCTCGCGCACGCCGACGGCGGCGCCGAGGAAAATGAACCAGCTCATCAGCATCACCGAGCCCTGCTCGGTCCAGCTCGGCGAGCGGTTCAGAACATAGCGGCCGAACACCTGCCAGGCGACGAAGGCGGTCATCAGCACCAGCCCGATGCCGGCGATCCACAGCGCCGCCGTGCTGACGCGCGACATCACGCGCGCGATGCCGGCAAGGGGCGGTCTCTGTTCTGGGCTGAAGGTCACCGGTTCTCTCCGCAAGAGGATGGCGGCGCGGAATGCCCGCGCCGCCGCTTGATCACTGCGCGGCCTTGATGGCCTCGACCATGGCCTTCAGCTTGTCGTCCTTGACGTGCTTCTCGTAGACCGGGCCCATCGCGTCGATGAAGGGCTGCTTGTCCGGCGTCGTGATCTGCGAACCGGCCGCCTCGACCTTGGCACGCGATTCCTTGACCTTGGCGGCCCACAGCTCACGCTGCTTGGCGACGCTTTCCTTGGCGGCCGCCTTGAAGATCGCCTGGTCTTCCGGCGTCAGCTTGTCCCAACTCGACTTCGCCATGACGAAGGCTTCCGGCACCATCGTGTGCTCGTCGAGCGAATAGAACTTGGCCACTTCCGCATGCTTGGCGGTATCGTAGCTCGGAAAATTGTTCTCCGCGCCGTCAATGACCCCGGTCTCGATCGCCGAATATACCTCGCCATACGGCATCGGCGTCGCGTTGGCGCCGAGTGCCGCCACCATGTCGACGAAGATGTCGGACTGGATGACGCGGAACTTCATGCCGGCCAGATCGGCTACAGAGTTGATCGGCTTCTTCGAATTGTAGAAGGAGCGCGCGCCGCCGTCATAGAAGGCAAGCAGCACCAGCCCGACCTGTTCGAACGCCGCCGCGATCTGGTCGCCGACCGCTCCGTCAATGACCTTGTGCATATGGTCTTCCGAGCGGAAGATGTAGGGCAGCGAAGGCACGGTGGTTTCGGGAATAAGCCCGTTGAACGGCGCCATCGAGACGCGGTTGAGGTCGATCACGCCGGAGCGCACCTGCTCGATCGTGTCCTTTTCCTCGCCGAGCTGCGCGGAATGATAAAGCTCGACCGTATAGCGGCCGGCCGTCCGCTCCTTCACAAGCTCGCCGAAATATTTGACCGCCTCGACCGTCGGATAGCCGTCCGGATGCGTGTCGGACGAGCGCAGAACCGTCTGGGCGCTTGCCGTTCCAGCCATCAGTGCGGCGGCAAGCAGCGTAGCTCCCGCCAGTCTAGAAAAATGCAGCATTGGTTTCCTCCCGTTTGAACGATGGCGGCAAGCGCCATTAGAGCCGGTACGCCTTTTTCGCGAGCGTATAGGCCAGATACTGCGCCAACTCGTGCGCCTCGTCCTCGCGGAGTCGGTGCTCGGCGACGAGACGCGCAAGAAAGGCGCAATCGACCCGACGCGCCACATCGTGGCGAGCCGGGATGGATGGAAAAGCGCGGGTATCGTCGTTGAAGCCGACGGTGTTGTAGAAGCCGGCCGTCTCGGTCGTCATCTCGCGGAACCGGCGCATGCCCTCCGGGCTGTCGTGGAACCACCAGGCCGGCCCGAGTTTCAGCGCCGGGTAGACGCCGGCGAGCGGCGCCAGTTCGCGCGCATAGCTGGTCTCGTCCAGCGTGAAGAGGATGATGGTAAGGTCGCGCTCCAGCCCGACGCAGTCGAGCAGCGGCTTCAGCGCCGTCACATAGTCGGTTCGGGTCGGGATATCGAAACCCTTGTCCCTGCCGAACTTCTGGAAGACGGCAGGCGAGTGATTGCGAAAGGAGCCGGGATGGATTTGCAAGACAAGCCCATCGTCGCGGCTCATCTTGGCCATCTCGGTCAGCATCTGGGCACGAAACAGTTTTCGCTCGCGCTCGTCATCCGAGCCCCGGCGGATGCGGTTGAACAGCTCCTGCGCGGCGGCATCCGACAGATTGGCGGTCTCCGCCGTCGGATGGCCGTGATCCGACGCGGTCGCGCCGAAACTTTTGAAGAAGGCACGCCGTTGGCGATGCGCATCGAGATAGCCGGCCCAGGTGCCGGTGTCGCAGCCGGTGATTTCTCCGAGCTGGTCGAGATTGGCCGAAAACCCTTCGAAATCGGGATCGACGACCGCGTCCGGCCGATAGGCGGTGACGACGCGCCCATCCCAGCCGCTGTCGCGGATCATCTGGTGCCATTTGAGATCGTCGAGCGCGCCTTCGGTCGTCGCGATGACCTCAATGTTGAAGCGCTCGAACAGCGCTCGCGGGCGAAAATTCTCCCACTGCAGCAAGGTCGCGATCGTGTCGTAATGGCGGTCGGCGGTTGCGGCCGTCAGCGGCTCTTCGATGCCGAACAGATGGGCAAGCACATGGTCGAACCACAGCCGCGTCGGCGTGCCGCGGAACAGATGATAGTGCTCGGCGAAGCGCCGCCAGATCGTCCTGCCGTCGGTCTCCACCGGTGAGCCGTCGAGCGTTGGCACGCCGAGGTCCTCGAGGCGGACGCCCTGGCTGAACAGCATGCGGAAGATGTAGTGGTCCGGCACAACAAGCAATTGCGCCGGATCGGCAAACGCCTCGTTGAGCGCATACCAGCGCGGATCGGTGTGACCATGCGGGCTGACGATCGGCAGGTTCTTCACGCCGGCGTAAAGATCGCGGGCAAGCGAAAGCGGACGCGTCTCCGATGGAAACAGCAAATCCGGATGCGTCAGCACGGCCACATCAATCCTCCCAATACGGCAATCGGTAGGATCGGAAAGAAGTAATGTCAACATACAAAAATCGGGTTGTTATATGATGACTTGATGGCGGTGACCCATTGTGCAGGATGGAAACGGATGTTACGCCGCTGCCAGCCACGCCTCCGGACGATCGCCGCACCATGACCAACAGACGCCTTTCCAACAGCACGCTGCAGGCATTGCCGGCTCTGGCCGCGATCCCTGGATATGATCGCGACGAGATCGTGCCAGGCATCGTCCATCTCGGCGTCGGCGCGTTCCACCGCGCTCATCAGGCAGCCTATGTCGACGACTGCCTGGCGACGGGAGAGACGGATTGGGGCATTGTCGGCGTCTCGCTGCGCAGCGCCGACACACGCGACGCGCTGGCGCCGCAGGACGGGGTCTACACGCTGGCGGTCAGAAGCAGCGACAGTGAAAGCCTGCGCGTCGTCGGCTCGATCCTGTCGATGCTGGTGGCCCCGGAAGATCCGGGCGCGGTGCTGGCCGCGCTGACCGATCCGCGCACCTCGATCGTCACGCTGACGATCACCGAGAAAGCCTATCTCAGGGCGGCGGGTGGCGGACTGGACACAGCCCATCCCGACATCGTCTACGACTTGGCGAACCCGCAAATGCCGCGAACGGCGCATGGTTTCCTGACCGAATCGCTTTCGCGCCGCCGTGCCGCCGGCATCCGGCCATTCACCGTGCTCTGCTGCGACAATCTCCCGGCCAATGGCGCCACGCTGCACAGGCTGCTGGTCGAATTCGCCGCGCTACGCGATACCAGGCTCGCCACTTCAGGCGATGCCAGGCTCGCCACTTCAGGCGATGCCAGGCTCGCCACTTCAGGCGATGCCGATCTCGCCCGCCATATCGCCGACGAGGTGGCGTTTCCGTCGAGCATGGTCGATCGCATCGTGCCGGCGACCACCGATGCCGACCGGACACGGATATCAGGCCAGCTCGGCGTCGAAGACGCGTGGCCGGTGATGACCGAGCTATTCTGCCAATGGGTGGTCGAAGACGATTTCCCGGCGGGCAGGCCGGCCTGGGAAAAGTTCGGCGTCACCATGGTCGGTGATGTCGGGCCGTTCGAGGACATGAAGCTCAGGCTGCTCAACGGCTCGCATTCGGCCATCGCCTATCTCGGCCTGCTCAGCGGATATGAGACGGTCGACCGCGCCTTTGCCGATCCGGCGATCCGTCAATTCGTCGACGGATTATGGGCCGAGGCCATCCCGACGCTGCCGCAGGACGCCGGGCTAGACACGACCGACTACACGGCTCAACTCGCTAAGCGCTATTCGAACACCGCGCTTGCCCACCGGACGGCGCAGATCGCCAATGACGGCAGCCAGAAACTGCCGCAGCGCATCGTTGCCTCGGCCACGGAGCGGCTGAGTGCCGGTGCCCCGCCCGCGCATCTGATGCTGGTGGTGGCCGCCTGGATCGCCGCTTGCGAGGCGCGCGGCAAATCCCTGCCGGAAAATCATTTCACCGATCCGCTCGACTTGGCCCTGGCCGCACTCGGCACTCGGCAGCTATCGGCTGGCGAAGCGGTTGCGGCGGTGTTCGACCTGGCCGGCTTCGCCAAGGGCGGTGCTGAGCGCCTGACGCTGATCGACCTGGCGGCCGCCCATCTCGAACGGTTGCGGCAAGGCGGAGTGGCCTTCGCCCTCGCCGCACTCGGCATACGGAGCGAATGAACCTAGGGGACCTAGCGCTGGCTAGGATCGGATTGCGGAGGTCGGCGGGACAGCGCCCCCCCCTCTGTCCTGCCGGACATCTCCCCCACAAGGGGGGAGATTGGCAGCTCTGATGCCAGCGCCAGTTCTGCAATGTTGGAGATTTGCGAAAGCCGCAGTGACGGCCGATCTCCCCACCCGTGGGGGAGATGTCCGGCAGGACAGAGGGGGCCGCGAAGGAACGCGACGGAAGCTTTATCCTGGGCCGTCCTACTCTTGGCCGATGTCGTAGCATAAATCCCAGGACCTACGCTCCGCTTCGCCCTGAATGGCGAGGGATAGCCCAGCCTCTATGCCGGCAGGATGGCGCCTTCGAGTGTGGTGAGCTGGCTAAGGAACTGCTCGGCCTTGGTACGGGTCTGATCGTCCTTGGCGTCGGCGGCGTCTTCCCTGGCTTCCTGGATGCGGCGGGCAAGGTCGGGGCGGGTGATGTCGCCG
>NZ_RZTI01000128.1:0-1395 GCF_003997275.1 Mesorhizobium sp. M6A.T.Ce.TU.002.03.1.1 | reverse complement strand
CCGACGGCTACCGCCGATTCTGCCAGCAACGTGCAGCCAGCCGGAACGATGTCGGCAAAGCCGCCGAACACGACGTAGCGTTCTTCCTTGCCGGCGGCGGTCTTCACCGTGACGACACCCGGCTTGATCGTGGTCATGACCGGCGCGTGATGCGCCATGACAGTCATTTCGCCTTCGGCGCCCGGAATGACGACGGATTCGACCTGCTCGGAAACCAGCAGGCGCTCCGGCGAGACCAGTTCGAATTTGAAAGCTTCAGCCATGTCAATTTAGTGAGTAGGGAATAGTGAGTAGGGAGTAGGGAGAGGACAATTGTCCCGATCACCCGGCTGCTATTCACTACTGACTACTGACTACTCCCTATTGCCTTGATTACGCCGCTTCAGCCGCCAGGCGCTGAGCCTTCTCGACCGCTTCCTCGATGCCGCCGACCATGTAGAAGGCGGCTTCCGGCAGATGGTCGTAGTCGCCGTTGCAGAGGCCCTTGAAGCCCTTGATGGTGTCGGCGAGATCGACCAGCTTGCCCGGCGCGCCGGTGAACACTTCGGCGACGAAGAAGGGCTGCGACAGGAAGCGCTCGATCTTGCGGGCGCGGGCGACCGTCTGCTTGTCCTCTTCCGACAGCTCGTCCATGCCCAGGATGGCGATGATGTCCTGCAGCGACTTGTAGCGCTGAAGGATCGACTGCACCTGGCGGGCCACCTGGTAGTGCTCTTCGCCGACGACCATCGGGTCGAGCATGCGCGAGGTCGAATCGAGCGGATCGACGGCCGGATAGATGCCCTTTTCCGAGATCGCGCGGTTCAGCACGGTCGTCGCGTCGAGGTGGGCGAACGAGGTCGCCGGCGCCGGGTCGGTCAGATCGTCGGCCGGCACGTAAATCGCCTGCACCGAGGTGATCGAGCCCTTGGTCGTCGTCGTGATGCGTTCCTGCAGCGCACCCATGTCGGTGGCCAGCGTCGGCTGGTAACCCACGGCCGAAGGAATACGTCCGAGCAGCGCCGACACTTCGGAGCCGGCCTGCGTGAAGCGGAAGATGTTGTCGACGAAGAACAGCACGTCCTGACCCTGGTCGCGGAAATATTCGGCGACCGTCAGGCCGGTCAGGCCGACGCGGGCGCGCGCACCGGGCGGCTCGTTCATCTGGCCATAGACGAGCGCCGCCTTGGATCCTTCGCCGCCGCCCTTCTTGTTGACGCCGGACTCGATGAACTCATGGTAGAGATCGTTGCCTTCGCGGGTGCGCTCGCCGACGCCGGCGAACACCGAGAAGCCGCCATGCGCCTTGGCGACGTTGTTGATCAGTTCCTGGATCAGCACCGTCTTGCCGACGCCGGCGCCGCCGAACAGGCCGATCTTGCCGCCGCGGGCATAAGGCGCAAGCAGGTCGAGAAC